>DOEZ01000587.1 GCA_003532715.1 Planctomycetaceae bacterium | reverse complement strand
TCGAGACTATTGGTCCCAGAATCGGCCGCGACAAAGCCGGCCCCGCTGCTCGTGTTTCTGCATTCCTGGAGCACCGACTATACGGAAGACTATTCGGAGTGGGTTGACGAGGCGGTGAAACGGGACTGGATCTATTTGCAGCCGAACTTTCGCGGTCCAAACAAGCGGCCGGAAGCGTGCGGCTCGAAACTCGCGCGGCAGGACATTCTGGACGCAATCGATCATATCATGGCTACCCGCAAGGTGGATGCTTCGCGGGTTTACCTCGCGGGCGTGTCGGGTGGGGGACACATGTCGTTGTTGATGGCGGGGCACCACCCAGGTCGGTTCTCGGCGGTCTCCGCATGGGTCGGTCTCGGCGACATCGGCGAGTGGTATCGCTTTCAGACCCGATCAGGGGTTCCAAGCCGATACGCCAAGATGATCGTCGCCTCACTCGGTGGAGCCCCCGGCGCGTCGAAAGAAATCGACGCCCGGTACCGAGACCGTTCGCCCGTCTTCCACCTACACCGGATCGGCGACTTGCCAATCGACCTGAGTGCGGGTGTTCGCGACGGCAAGGAGGGCGAGGTTCCCATCCACCAAACGCTCGATGCCTTCAATGTCATCGCGAAGGCAGGCAACCATGAGACCATCGCGCCCGCCGAGATCGATGAACTGTGGACTGCGGAACGTCTTTCGAAGCCACGAGAGTCCGACACCGTGGAAGACAGCGTTCTTGGCCGCGAGATACTGCTGCGTCGCATCGCCGGGCCGTCGCGCGTCACCATTTTCGACGGCGCTCACGAAGGGCTCGCGGCTCCGGCCGTCGCATGGCTGGAGAAACATCGCCGAGCCACCACCCCCGATCGGCGATTTCCGGCCCGAGAATCCGAAAAGTAGCGGCGCAGGGACTCGAACCCCGGACACGCGGATTATGATTCCGCTGCTCTAACCAACTGAGCTACGCCGCCATGGGGTCGGCGGCCGGGGCTGCTGGGGCGACGGCTGCCGAAACGGTCAATTCTAGCATCTGGATATCGGCCAACAAGGCCCCGGATCTGACCCCCGTCCGGCCGTTTCGGACTGCGACGGGCGCGACCGGCCCGGGTTGCGACGTCGCGTACCTCCGACGGGGGTGGTTGGCGTTGTGGTTTGGCCCGGGGAAGTCAGGAGTCGGGGAAGTCGAATAAGGCGATCCTCGTGCGTGGCCGGACATATCCGGTTTTGCCCTTTCAGGGCGGTCATGTTCTTTGATGTTCGATCTCCCAGGGCGGTGCCCTGGGCTATTGAGTGGTGGCCCTTCGGGCCGTCGTTCAGTCGCCGGGCCATTCGGGCAGTCGAGCCAGGTAGTCGGGGTGGATGTTTTTCAGATGGACGTATTCATCGTCGATGTGGGCGACGGTGAGGGGACGAACCAGCAGATGCAGCACCCGCAGAAGTGCCCACGAGGTCAGGAAGATGACGAGAAAGTAGCCCCGGGGCCGGTGGCCAAACCAGTACACCGCCACGAAGTACCCTCCGACGACGGCCAGCAACACTACGAACCGAACGGCGGCGAAGGCGTAATCTCGCGATCGGGCCGCCTGGCAACAACCGATTTCAACCTCCGCGCGGCGGATGAGAGACCTCGATGCGGTCGATGCCACCAGAACCAAGACGACGACGATCATCGTCGTCATTTCGTGCGACCCAAGGTACAGGATCGTTGTCACCAGCGCGATCGAAAGGATGATGTAGCCGACTTGCAGCCATCCCGGCATCCAACGCAGGCGAAGTATCCGCTGGCGTCCTCCCGCCGGCCCGCCGGTTCTCGCGCACCAATCGGGCACGACCGCGTCGCGGCGCAGGATAAGTAGCTTGTCCTTGCGCCAGAGGCCCGCGGGTCGATTCGGGTCGATTTCGTCGGCCGGCAGATTGTCGGCCGGGTCGGGCTCCGCCGGCGCGGCGTAAGGATTCCAGTCGTCCACGGGGTTGCCTCCACGAATTACTTTCCATCCACGCCCGGCAAGGATGGACAAGCCATCCATGCGACCCGGCAACGGATTCACACCGGTTGAAAGGCCTATTGTCGCTGCGCGACACCGGTTCGAGAACCGGTGCTACCCTCGTCTTGTATCCGCCACTCCTTTTTCCCCTTTCTCCCCTTTCCCCTTTTTCCGAAACGTCCGTCGCCCGAAGCGATTCTTCTCCGAAACGTCTACGCCTTCTGCAGTTTCATGAGCGAGTCGAGCGTGGCGGCGGTGGCGGCCCGTTTTTCCTCCAACTCGGCGAGGCCCTCGCGTTCCTTTTCGATGACGGCGGCCGGGGCGCGGCTGGTGAAGCTTTCGTTTTCGAGCTTCGTGCGCTTCGCAACGACGAATCCGTCGAGTTTTTCCAACTCGTCGCGTTTCTTCTTGATCTCGGCCGCCACGTCGATCAGTTCGGCCAGATCGACGAAGATCTCCATGCCCGGCAGAACGACGTTGGCCGACAAGGCGGGCGGTTCGACGTCGGCACCCCAACCGGTCGGACGCGCGCCGGCCATCGACTCGAAATGCCGCTCCATCGGGCGGAGCAGACCGGCCGTCTCGGCGTCGCAGCGGACGGAGAACTCGATTCGGGTTTTCGGCGGGACGTTTTGTCGCGAACGGATTTCGCGGACCGCGCGAAGCACTTCCTGGAACAGCCCGAACTGAGCTTCGATCCGCTCGTCGCGTCGCGCGGCGTCGGCCTCGGGCCACGGGGCGATCATGATGCTCTCGGCGGCCGGTTGGGCCGTCGGGATGCCGCGTCGCGGGGCCACATCGCCGAGTCGCTGCCAGACTTCCTCGGTCAGAAACGGAATCATCGGATGCAACAGCCGCACAAGGACGTCGAGCGTGTGGGCCAACACGCGCTGGGCCACCGGCCGGGTCGCCGGATCCTGTAGGCGGCCCTTGACCATCTCGACGTAGAAGCTGCAAAACTCGTCCCAGGCGAAGCCGTAGAGCGCCCGGGCCGCGTCGGCGTAGCGGAATCCGGCCAGCGCCTCGGTCACCTGGTCGGTGACGGTGGCCAGTCGGCTGAGAATCCAACGGTCGCCGATGAGCAACTCGGCGTCGCCCACGTCGGCCGGGGCGTAGCCTTCGAGATTCATCAGGGCGAACCGCGAGGCGTTCCAGAGCTTGTTGCAGAA
>DOEZ01000226.1 GCA_003532715.1 Planctomycetaceae bacterium | reverse complement strand
GAAGCAGGCGAGTCGGAACACGGCCAGCGCGGCGGCGGCCGTTGCGACGATCGACCAGACGCGGCGCGGTTCGGCGGCCGTCGCGGCGATGACGGCCAAGATGACCGAGACGGCGAGGACGTCGATTGCCGGCAAGCCGCCGCCCAGCCGACTGACTGCTAGTGCGCCGACGATGGCCGGGACGATCGCGGCCAGTTGCCGCCACGTCGGCCGCAAGACGACGAGAACGACGCCGAGCAACAGTGCGACCAGCGCGAAACGCAGCGGGCCGACCAACAACCCGGTCGAATCGCCGGCAAGCCACGCGGCCAGAAGGCCGGCCACCGCGCCGATGGCCGTTGGCCAGGCAACGCCCACGCTGCCTGACGAACCGGCACCGTGAGCATGACGATTCTCGCGCGGACGATCTTTGGCTTGTTTGTCGGGCCGTTTCTCGCGAGGATCATTCTTGTTCGACATGCTATCCATCGTGGGTTGGTCCGTCGGGTCGCTCGTTGTTGCAGCCGATACCCTGGCAGGGATAGTATCCCAATTGGGTTGCTGGCGTCAACGGCGGGGCAGGAGAGCGATGGCAGTGGGGACTGGCGGCCGGGAATTCTGAAGTCTGCGATTGAGGCTTGGGGGGCGAGGGTGAGTGCGTAAAGAAGGGGGGGCGGCGAGGTGAGGTTGAGTTTCCTATTGACAATTCGCGATCGTTGCCCATAATTCTCGCATTGTTGAAGGAAACATGGCAGCAATTCTCCGCATCACCGGCCGCAGGCGAGTCGAGGGCGACGTTCGCGCCGCCGGATCGAAGAATGCCGCACTGCCGATGATGGCCGCGGCGATTTTGGCCGACGAGCCGGTTTTGCTGGCCGGCGTGCCCCATTTGCTCGACGTCGACACGATGGGGCGTATACTGCGCGAGTTGGGCGTCGAGGTTCTTTGGGACGAGGACGACACGGTCCAGCTTCGCACGGTCGATGCCCGGCCGGTGCGCGCTCCCTATCGGCTGTTGCGACGGATGCGAGCCGGCTTCTGCGTACTGGGGCCGCTCTTGGCGCGTCGGGGCGAGGCCGTCGTGGCCCTGCCGGGCGGCTGCGCGATCGGCCCAAGGCCGGTTGACTTGCATCTGGCCGGCTTGAAGGCGCTTGGGGCCGAGATCGAGCTTCGCCACGGCTATGTGGTGGCCCGAGCCAGGCAGCTCCGCGGCGCGACGATTCGCATGGCCGGTCCCGACGGTCCGACCGTCACGGGAACGGCTAACGTGCTCAGCGCGGCCGTGTTGGCCGAAGGGGTCACTGTTGTTGAAGAGGCGGCCATCGAGCCCGAAATCGTCGCCCTGGGCGAGATGCTCGGGGCGATGGGGGCGAAGATCGACGGGCTGGGCACTTCGACATTGCGAATCGAAGGGGTTGCGCGGCTCGGCGGCGTCATTCGGAGGATCATTCCCGACCGGATCGAGGCGGCGACGCTGCTGCTGGCCGGGGCGATCACGGGCGGCACGGTTCGGGTGGCCGGCGTCGTGCCGGAGCACTTGTCCGCCGTTTGCGAGTTGCTCGGGCGGGCCGGGTGCCAAGTTATGGCCGATGGGAATGCCGTGACGGTTCATGCGGCCGACCGGCTTCGAGGCGTCGACGTCACGGCCGAGCCTTACCCGGGCGTGCCGACTGATTTGCAGGCCCAATGGATGGCCTTGCTTGCCGTTGCCGAGGGACAAAGCACGGTGCGCGACACGGTTTTTCCGACGCGCTGGATGCACGTGCCTGAACTGATCCGCTTGGGCGCGCGCATCGATCAATTCGACGATCGGGCCGTGGTGCATGGGGCGGCCCGGCTTTCCGGGGCGACGGTCACGGCGAGCGATTTGCGAGCCAGCGCGGCGTTGGTACTGGCCGGCTTGGCGGCCGAGGGGACGACCACGGTCCGCGCCGTGCATCATTTGGATCGCGGCTACGAACGTCTGGATTTGAAACTCGCCTCGCTGGGCGCTGAGGTTCGGCGCATGTGATTTGGGGCCAAATGAGTCGGCCGGCGCGCGTTATTTGGACGTTTGCTCGGACTTGTCGTTCAGTGCCCACCGTATGCCATTGGTCAACAGGCGGCGACACTGCGGGAGGTCGAAATCGCTGGGGTATCCCAACGAGGTGTAGAACACGCGGCTTTTGTCGCACATGCGCGTCCAGGCGATGGGCTCGGTCTTGCCGCCGGCCGAGCCGGTCAGCAAAACGGTCGCCTTCTTGTCGACCAGCGGCTTGACGAGGTAGAGCGATCCCTCGGAATGCCACTTCTGGGGATCGACGCCCTTGAGTATCTCGTGGTCGGCCACTTCGGCCACGACGGCCGCGTCAACGCCCAGCTTCTCCTTGCCGTAGCCGCGATTTTCGCAACCGAGCACCTCGGGCACGAATTCCCACCACATTTCGTGACCTTCGGCGACCTTGACCTTGGTCGAGAACGCATGGTTGGCCGTGCGGATGCCGACGAGCGGTTTGCCCGCCTTCAGGTGTTCGCGAATCAACGCCATTTGTTCCTTCGGAAGCGCGCAGCGGCGGAAGAAGACGACCACCAGATCGGCCTGCTTGAGTACGTCGAATTCCGGAAACCGAAACGCTCCGAAGTCGCCCTCGCCTTGAAGCACCTTGCAGCGGAAGCCGTGCTTCTCGTGGAGTTCCTTGGCAAACTCGGGGATGGTCCTGTGAGCCTCGTAGTTGTCGGGCTCCTCGTTCACCAGAAAGACCACAAGCGGTTTGTCTGAGGCAGCGTCCGTTTCAGCGGCGGAAGCCGCTGCCCCAATGGCAAACAAGACGGCCGACAAGACGATCATTATCGAGAGAAAGCGCATCGCGAGACTCCTGCGTGTTGCGAGAGAATGCGCGGGGCGCATCGGGAGACGCACCCCGCGCGTTAAGTTCGAGCTTTTCCGCTTATCCGAGTCCTTCGACGCGCCAGCCCTCGCGGTAGTCGCGCCGCAGATACTGATTGGCCTCGGGCTTGTTGGTGAACTGGAGTGCCTTGGCATCCCAGACAAGTTTCTCGCCGGGAAATCGGTTGACGATCGTGTTCATCAGCACGGATTCGGTCAGGTTGCCCGCGTATCCGAACGGCGTGCTGGTCTTGCCTTTGCCGAGGCAGGCGTCGACGAACTGGTGGTAGTGGGCCAGGTCGGTGATGTGGCCCAATTGCATCGGCTTCGGCTTACCGAACTGTTCGTAGTGTTTGACGTCAATCCCGAGATCCACCTCTTGTTCAAATCGCTTGACCGCGTCGCGCGTGTCTTCTTGCGGCAGGACAACGGCGGGCTTGCCGTGCGGAAGGTACATGTAGCCCTTTTCACCAACGAGCATCGACCCATCGCCCGAGAGTTTTTTCATATTGATCGGCCAGTCTTTGGCGTCTACCGGTCCCGTGTCGTACCAGAAGTAGTCGATATCGCCGGTCGTGTACTTCGTGCCGGGAAAACGGTATTGGAGCTTGTTGTTCGGCGAGAAGGTTTCCTCGAAGGGCGGGCTGCGGAAGCTTGTGATCCATTTCGGCGCGGTCAACTCGAGGGCGTCGAAGACAGCGTCCATCATGTGGCCGCCCATGTCGCCCTGGGCGCCGCCACCGAAATCACGCCAGCGCCGCCACCAGCGAGTGTGGTAGTAATCCTCGACGTAAGGACGCTCGGGCGCGACGCCGAGCCACAAATCCCAATCGAGGTAGTCGGGCACCGCGTCGGCCCGGTCGGGGCGGCGCTCGGTCGGCGGGTCGCTGAACGCGCCGGTGTAGTAATAGCGCACGATGTCCCACGAGTGGGCTTCCTTGATCTTGCCGATGACACCGAATTGGACCATTGCCGCGGCCCTTCGGTAGTGAATGCCGGAGTGCGTCTGGACGCCCATCTGGGTGACCAATTCGGGCCGCTTCGCCGCCTCCTCGGCGAGCCGACGTGATTCATAAAGGCTGTGCGTCAGCGGCTTCTGGCAGTAGACGTGCTTGTCCATGCGCATCGCCGTCAACGCAATCGGCGCGTGCATGTGGTTCGGCACGGTGGCGTTGATCGAATCGATATTGTCGTGCTCCTTTTCGAGCATCACTCGCCAGTCGCGGTAGAGTCGCGCGCCGGGGTGAAGCTTCGCCGCCGCTTTGAGAAAGGTCTGATCGACGTCGCACAGGGCGACGATCTCGGTATCCGGATGCGAGGAGATGCATAGTAGGTCGGCTTCGCCGCGGCGGCCCACGCCGATTGCGGCGTGGCGGAGTTTGCGTCCGGTGCCGGCGCCGGCTCGCGCCGCGCTCGAAAGGACCATTGGTCCGATCGCTCCGGCGACGGCCGCCTGTTTGAGAAACGTGCGTCGTGTGGATTTCAATGTCATGCCATGACCTCTTCTAAAGGTGGGACGGGAGGTAGGACCAAATCGCGCATGAGGATCTTCTTGCGAAGTCACACCGCAATGGAACGTCGGCGGGGCCGCGAGACGCTTCCTCCGCTTACGTCAGGTTGGGATGTGAACCTTCGAAGAATCCAAGCCAAGAGTGGATAGTCCTAGTCTAGTCGGAATCGGTGCGTCGATCAATCACCCCCCCCATGGGGTTATTTGTCGCGATTCTTTCCACGAAAGACCTTCTGGTGCAGGGCGTTCTTTCGCGAGGTAACCTGCCCGGGCGTCGTGTCGGATGTCAGGATTGTAGCCATCATGTTGTATTTGGCGTCGACGTCGTCAGCATAATGAACCAACAGCGCCTCGGGGGTCATGGGCGGCTTGGGCGAGCCCCACTCGGGCAGACGTTGGTGCGACAGGATCAAGTGTTCCAGTCGCAAGACGGTTTCGCCGTCGAGATCGGACCGGGCCGCCGCGTCGCGAACCATGTCGCGTCCGAGAAGCAGGTGCCCGATCAACTCGCCCTCGGCCGTGTAATGGGTTTCGGTCGCCTCGACGGCCAACTCGCGGAGTTTGCCGACGTCGTGGAGAACGCCGCCCGCCACGACAAGGTCCTTGTCGAGCGGCGGGG
>DOEZ01000533.1:642-5439 GCA_003532715.1 Planctomycetaceae bacterium | reverse complement strand
GCGAGCGGAACTCGTCGTAGCCGAGAATGGCGCCTCCGAGGCTGCCGGCCCCGACCAGCACCGCGTTGGTCGTCTCGGTCCAACCGAGAAACGACTCGATGGCGTCGATCAGTCCGCCGACGGGATAGCCAACCTTGGGACGCCCGACGATGCCCGTCATCGCCAGATCCTTGCGGATCTGGACGGTTCCCATTCCCAGGCTCTCGGCGATGTGAGTGCAGGAGACGGTCTCGCGCTGGTTCGACTGCAACTCGCGCAGGAGCCTCAGATAGAGAGGGAGTCGGCGAACGCTGGGGACGGGATAGTTCCGCGAAGGGTCGGCACGCATCGGATGCTTCTCCCACATGTTTTTGGAGGTGACGACTCAGGAACATGGAGCCGCGAGGACGGATCAACTACTCGTGCGCGTACTTCACTATCCAGGGATCTGCGGTCTCCGTCCGCCACCGGCGGAGCCGGCCTTGCAGATCGGCCAAGATCTCAGCGTGGGACGGATCATCGGCCAGATTCCGCGTTTCGTGCGGATCCTCGTTCAGATCATACAACTCGTGCTGCGGACGATGCAGATAAGCCTCGACCGTTCTGCGGCCGTACATCCGATCGCCTCGCCGCAAGACGCCCTGCCACGTGCTCGACCCATACAGGTCGCTGGCAAAAGGATACGGCAGGGGATGGGCCAGATTCAAAATGTACTTGTATCGGTCCGTGCGAATGACGCGCATCGGATAGTACATGGTTACCTCGTGGAACGTATGCGAGGCATAGACCTCGTCCCAGCCCTTGGGATGCTCCTCTTCCAGAATCGGCAGCACCGACCGGCCGTGGAACCAGGGACTCTCGGGCATCGCGCCGGCCCAATCGAGAATCGTCGGCATAATGTCGGCCCAGGTGATCATCGCGTCGCTCACCACGTGCTTTCGCTTGGCGTCCGGATCGCGGATCACGCACGGCAACCGGATTCCGGGTTCGTAGACGGTCGTCTTGGCCCCCGGAAACGCGATTCCATTGTCCGAGAGGAAGATGATCAGCGTGTCGTCCCAGTGACCCGTCTCCTTGAGAATCGCGATCAGCCGAACCAACCCGCTGTCGGCCCGTTCGACCGAGCCGTAGTACTGGGCCAACTCCTCGCGACATTCGGGCGTGTCGGGCAGATACGGCGGTACGACCACGTCGTTGGCCGAATGCCGGTCAAAGCCTTCTCGAGCAAACGAGCGATGCGGCTCGTGCGTGCAGAAGTAGAGGAAGAAAGGCCGCTGGTCGTCGGCCGTGATGAACGATTTGGCATGCTCGGCCATGCCGATCGGGCTGCGAGGCGTGACCTGATTGGCCGTCACGAACTGTCCAAAACGAAAAAGCCCCTCGGGCGCGACGTGAAACTTGCCGAAGCGGGCCGTCCGGTAGCCGGCTTGCTCGAGCAACACGGGGAGCGATTTGACCTTCGGCCGAACTGAAAAATGGTGGTAGCTGTGTTGAAGCCCGTATTGCCCCGTGGCATGGTTGTACATCCCCGTGAGAATCACCGAGCGGCTCGCGCTGCAACTCGACGTGGTGCAGAAAGCGCGGGTGAAACGAGTGCCGTCATGGGCAAGGGCGTCGAGCCCCGGGGTTTTGATGACCGGATGTCCGTAGCAACTCGCGTCGTCCATTCCCTGATCGTCGGTCACATAGAGTACGATATTGCGAGTCGGTTCCGCACCCGACGCTTGGAGAAGTATGGTCCAAAGAACCGCGACAAACACGCCGGCAACGGAGGCAATCGGGCGACCTGACATGTCGGGTCCTCGCTTGAGAAACAGTGGCAAGAAGGCGTAGCACGGCAAAATCGAGCATACCAAGCCGTTATCCCACTTTCAAGACGGCCGCCAACGCCCCGCCGGCCCATTCCCGGTTCACTCGCACGGCGTGCGAAATACCAGCCCGAAGCGCCAGCAAGGATAAAAGGATAAGTCGTTGCGCACCTCTCGCTTGCGCTTCGGGTTGTTGTTGGTGGTATTGGCTCGTGAATAATCCCGGCTAGAGGAGACTCTCGAGCAGCAAGCGAATTTTGCGCAGTTCCGAGGCCTGGTCCACGTCGGGAATGGGCTGGATGTCGGCCGCCAACGCCCGCGTGTAACGTTGCTTGGCCAGTTGGCCCAGTAGTCGTCCGTATTCCACGTCGCCCTGGCCGACGCGAACCTGAAACTCATTGCGAGTCGTGTCGCGGAGCCGGACGTGGATCACGTATTCCATGATTTGATCGTAGCCCGCTCCCTTGTGCGGGCCGAGAATGAAATGGCTCGGGTCGAGCGTTACGCCGAGGCCCTTGACGTTGTCGCACAAGACCTTGACGGTCGCCGGATCCTGCGAGATGCGGCCGGCCTCGGTCAGGAGCCCAACCACCGCGCCGTCGAGCGACGCGATGCGGACGAGCTCGCGAAGCCGTTCCACCTCGCCGTTGAAGGGCGTGCCCAACTCCGAGGCGCGGACGGTGAGCGTAATGACTTTGGTGGCCTTCGCCAGGCGGCAGCAGGCGGCGAACTGTTGATAGTACTCGGTCTCGGTCGGCGCCTCGATATCGATGCTGTAGCCGATCGTCGTGAGGCGTCGCGTGTCGCGGCAGATCTGGACGGTGCCGTCGAGGTCGGCAAACACTGCGGAGGGGCGTAGGTGCCCCCCCGACTCGTGGATCATGATCTCCACGGCGCTGTATTCCAGATCGACGAGCCGCTGCAGCGCGGTGTCGAGCGGCAGATTGGCGAAACAGCGGGTTGTCGCGGCAACAAACACTATCAGACTCCTTCGAGAATCGTCGCGGGCCCCTGGGTGCGTATCTTACCCTCTCGGACCGCTTCGAGGCAACACCTTCGTCGGCGCCAAACGAGCTGCGGGCGCCTCCGTGAGGCCCGGCGCGGCGCGCCAAATACTAGCCCGAAGCGCAAGCGAGGGACCTGAAACGGGTTACCCTCGCTTGCTCTTCGGGCTAATAGGGGATCTCTAGTAATCCGGTCTATTGCCGGGGGATCAACTCCGTATCGAGACCAATAACCCAGACCATCAGCGCCAGGATCAGCAGCAACCCGATGTAGCTCAGGCCCAACTGGACCCGCTCGTCGGCCGGTTTGCCGCGAATGCCCTCGTAGAGCAGGAACACGAAGTGTCCGCCGTCGAGGACCGGAATGGGCAGGAAGTTGATCACGGCCAGCGTCGCGCTGATCATCGTCAAAAACATCAGGAAGTCCGGGACGCCTTGCGTCACGGCCGCCGCGGCGAAGCGGGCGATGGAGATCGGCCCGCCGAGCCCCCTCGGCGAGACATCGCCTCTTGATACGCCGCGCAGAAACCGCAAGACGAGGGTGGCCTGCAACAAGGTTTCTTCGCCGCCGAGTCGCAAGGCGTCGCCCAGCGTTTGGGCCGTCAATTCGATCTCGGTCGGGTGAAAGACGAAGCCCCGGTCGGGATTGAACCAGTCGGAAACGTCCACGGGAACTAGGCTGACGGTCTTTTCGGCCTCGCCCGACTTGATTTGGAATTCAATCCTCGAGCCGGGCAACGTGACCTCCTGCATCATCGTGAAGAACGAAGGCCAACTGAGCTCCTTGCCGTCGAATTGGTACGACACCTTTCGCACGTCGCGGACCGCAAGGCCTTCCTTCTTCAGTTCTTCCTCGCTCGGTGGCACCAGGGTTACCTCGGCCAGAACGTCGCCCGGCTTCACGCCGGCTTCGGCAGCGGGACTATCGGGCAACACGTCCTCGACCGTGGGAAGCACTTCGTAGGCCAAGCCGAGCGACGGGGCGCTGACGAAACTCCGCGGGAACGCCGGCGTCTCGTAAGCGTCGGTCTTCCTCAACACGATCGGAATCTCGATCGTCTGCTCTTCACGCTTCTTCTTGCCCTCTTCGCCCGTGACTTCAACCGAACGCTTCACCGTCAACACGATGGTCGGCGGCGTTCGGCCAGCGGCGACCGCCTCGTTGGCTTTCGCCCACAGTCGGTCGGGCAGCGTCATCGGATCGCCGGGCGACTCGCCGTCGACCGCCACGATTTGGTCGTCGAGCTTGACGCCGGCGTTGGCGGCGGGCGAATCGTCTTGCATCGCCGCCACGCGGCCCATCTTCATGACCAGGCCGATGCGCCGCATGGGGCGGGGTTCGACCGTCATGTCCAGCCGTTTGACCGTCTTGCCGCCGTCTTCGGAACGCTCGACGCGCACCTGGACTGCCTTATCCCGGCGAGCCGAGAGCATTTCGCGGAGATCGGGGCCGCCCTTGACGGCCTCGCCGTCGATTTCGACGATTTTATCGCCCAACTCGAAACCCGGCTCGACCCGGGCGACGACCGTGTTGCGGACGTACGGTCTGAGTCCCTCGTTGAAAAGCCAGCCGGCCGACGTGAGCAGCTTCGCATCGCGCGGCCCGGCCACACCGATCGCGGCGACCACGTTCTTGCGGCTGGGATGGATGATCAGGTCCATCGGCTCGTCAACGCCGGGGCGTTCGATGCGGATCGTCGCACCGACCCCCTTCTTGCTCAGCGGAATTCGCATCTGAAGGTCGCGAAACCGGCGTGTCGGTTCGCCGTTGATCTCGACCATCCGGTCGCCCGGTTTCAGATTGAGTTGCCACGCGGGATAGCCCGGCTCGACCGCACCGACTTCGCACGGCGGCTCCTTCACGCCGATCGAGTAGGCCACGACGGCGGCGAAAAACGCGAAGATCAGGTTCATGATGACGCCGGCCGAGATGATGGCCATCCGTTTGGGCACGCTCTGGGCGAGGTAGCTTCGCGGATCGTACAGCGCCGCCTCGGCCGCCGCCG
>DOEZ01000533.1:0-637 GCA_003532715.1 Planctomycetaceae bacterium | reverse complement strand
CCTTCGGCCGCCGTTTGGCTCAAATCGCGAGCCGCTTTGGCTCGCTCGATTTCTTCCTTGAGCCGGGCCGGGTTGTCTTCCTGGCCGAGCATCTTGACGTAGCCGCCCAAGGGAACCGCGCCGATGCCGTATTCGGTCTCGCCCCATTGGAATTTGCAGATCTTCCAACCGGCGATGTCGAAACCGAGATAGAACTTCTCG
Source organism: Planctomycetaceae bacterium (assembly GCA_003532715.1). Classification (GTDB taxonomy): domain Bacteria; phylum Planctomycetota; class Planctomycetia; order Pirellulales; family Thermoguttaceae; genus UBA11386. The sequence goes on along the minus strand of DOEZ01000533.1, from coordinate 436 downwards.
CATTTCACCCCGCAGAGCTTGGCCACGGCGAAATGGCCCAACTCGTGGACGAAGATCACCATCCCCAGGCCCAGCGCGACCAAGAAGATGACCAACCACGACGTCGGGTTGATAATCCACGCCCAGCTCGCCCACTCAAACAGCCAATAACCGATCAAGCACCAATCCAACGCAATACCTCCTCGCGAGCCCATCGGTCGATCGCGAGCAGTCGCTCGAGATCCGGATGGGGATCGAAATCGTGATTATCCAAGGCCGCTCTCACGGCCGGTACAATGCGGGCGAATCCCAGGCGACCGCCCAAAAACGCGGCTACCGCCGCCTCGTTCGCGCCGTTGAGAACCGCGCCGGTCGTGCCTCCACGCCGCGCGACCTCCAGCCCCAACTCCAACGCCCCAAAACGCTCCAGGTCGGGCGGCTCGAAGTCCAGCCGCCA
>DOEZ01000752.1 GCA_003532715.1 Planctomycetaceae bacterium | reverse complement strand
TTCTCGACGAAAACACGGCACTGGCCGAGGTTCCCACGTTGGCCCTGCTGCGGCGCGGTTTCGACGAAATCGCCCGGCAGGCCGACCGAATCGCCGAGACGCTCGGCCGGGCGAGCCTGAACGCCGACGTGAGCGTCGTCGACGGATTCTCGCAAATGGGAAGCGGCTCGCTGCCGACACAGAACCTGCCGACGCGGCTGGTGGCCCTCGCCCCGCGCGGCGTGTCGCTCGACGAGTTGGGGTTACGGCTGCGCGGCGGTCGCCCACCGGTTTTCGCCCGATTGCACAAGGACCACGTTTTGTTCGATCCGCGAACGCTGCTCGACGGCGACGAACCGCGGCTCGTCGAGGTGATCATCGGGTCGCTATCACACTAACCCGAAGCGCCAGCGAGAGGATAACACACTAACCCGAAGCGCTAGCGAGAGGATGCAGTACGACCCCGGGTCGCGAGCAGACAGAAGATCGGAGCCACGCCACTCTGCGTCCTCTCGCTTGCGCTTCGGTTTGGTGTCTTGTCGCGGTGCTTATTGGAACCAGTCACGGAAACCCGCCATGTCTGTTCGGCCGATCAATCTAACGTTGGGCACCGCCGGTCACATCGACCACGGCAAGACGGCCCTGGTGCGAAATCTGACCGGCTGCGAGACCGACCGGCTCAAGGCCGAGAAGGAACGCGGCATGTCGATCGACCTGGGCCACGCGCCGTGCCAGGTGGGCCACCTGCATTTCGGCATCGTCGACGTGCCCGGCCACGAGAATTTCGTGAAGACGATGGTGGCCGGAGCGAGCAGCATGGACGCCGTCATGCTGGTCGTCGCGGCCGACGACGGCGTCATGCCGCAAACGCGCGAACACATGGACATTCTCACGCTGTTGGGCGTTCGCCACGGGCTGATCGCGCTGACGAAAATCGACCGGGTCGAGCCGGCTCGCGTCGACGAGGTCCAGGCCGAGCTGCGCGACTATCTGCGCGGGACGTTTCTCGACGGCGCGCCAATCTGCCCCGTCTCGAACGTCACGGGACAGGGGCTGGCCGAGTTGGTCTCGACGCTCGACGGGCTGGTCCACGCGATCGAGCCTCGCCGGATCGACGGCGTGTTCCGCCTGCCGGTCGATCGGGCCTTTTCGGCCAAGGGCTACGGAACGATCGTGGCGGGCGTGCCGACGGCCGGGTCGGCCGCCGTCGGCGACGACATCGTGCTGCTGCCCGCCGGCGCCGCCGGCCGCATTCGTCGCATCGAGGTCTACGGCCACGGCGCCGATCGCGTGTTGGCCGGGCAGTGCGCCGCGGTCAACGTCGGTCAATGGGACCACCACCAAATCACGCGCGGCGACACGGTCACCGTGGCCGGATACTTCGAACCGTCCAGTTGGTTTGCGTGCCGAATGCGGCTCTTGCCGGCCGATGCCCTGTTGAACAAGGCGGCCGGCACGGCGGGACTCAAGAGCGGAACCCGCGTCAAGCTGCACACCGGCACGCTCGAGGTTCCGGCGGTCGTCTATCCGCTCGAAGACCCCACGATGGCCCCGGGCCAGGAAGCCATCGTCCAGGTGCGGCTCGCCCATCCGTCGATCGCCGCGCCGGGCGACCGATTCATCGTGCGCGCCCTTTCGCCCGTCCAAACGATCGGCGGCGGACGCATCATCGAGACCATGCCGCATCGACTCAAACGCGGGCGGCCGGGCCTGGTCGAAGAACTGCGCGAGAGAGCCGACGCGACCATGGACGAGACGCGATGGGTCGAGTACTGCGTCCGCACGGCCAGACGAACGGCCGCAACCGAAAACGACCTGACGTTTCGCACCAAGCTGACTCGCCAGCGAGTCCGCGAAACGCTCGCCGCGTTGCAACAGGAGGCCGTCGTCGTTCCGCTGGCCGGCGCTTTCATCCATTGCGACACGCTCGCCGGGATTCGGGCCATTGCCGTCGACGTGGTTCGCGAGTATCACTTGGCCCAGCCGGCCAGCCCGGGCATCCCAGTCGCCGAGTTGGCGGCCCAAATTGCCGCATCGCCCAAGACGTTCGACGGATTGCTGGCGCTGCTGAAGGAAGAGGGGCTTCTGACCGACGTCAACGGCCGGCTGGCCCTGCCCGAACATCGCCCGGCGTTCACCGGACCCGACGCCGAACGGGTCGAGGCCATCGCGCGGGTGTTCGAGGAGGCCGGTTTTCAGCCGCCCAAGCCCGACGAGGCGGCCCAACGGCTCAACCTCGACGCGCGGACCGTCCAACGATTGATCGACACGCTGCTCGAACATGGCCGCCTGGTGCGGGTGGCCGACGACATGATCTTCCACGAGGCGGCGGTCGCCCGGGCAAAGCAGAGCGTATTGGACCATTTCGCGAAGGAAGAGCGGCTCGAAAGCGTGCAGTTCAAGTACATGCTCGACACGACGCGCAAGTTCGCGTTGCCACTTCTCGATTACTTCGATCGAGTGGGCGTAACGCGGCGAGTGGGCAACACGCGCTATCTGAAGCGGCGGTAGCCAGGCGTCTGATTCGCCGCTGCGGGCACGGGAAGAACGCGAGACCAACCCCGTGACGATCTACTCGTCCTCGAACGGGTTGGCGCCAACCGGCGCGACGGGGGGCGTTGCCCCTTCAGTCGCTTCGGGCGAGTCGGATTTCTTTTCGGCGCCGCCTTGCGATGAGTCGCTCGTCGTTTCCGTCTTCGCCGCGCCCTGGCCTTGCGAGACGGGAATGCCGACGGGCTTCGCCGATGGACCCGGTTTCGACGCGGGCGCGGCGGCGAACGGATCCTCTTCCTCTTCGGCCTGCTTGGCGGGTGGCGTGGTCGCGGGCGGCGAGGTTGCGGGTTTCGCCGGCTCGACGTCGAATGGGTCTTCCTCTTCGGTCGGTTGAGAAGGAGCCGGTGGAGCCGCCGGGGCTGGGGTCGCGGGGGCCGAGGCCGCCGGAGTGTCGGCGGCAAATGGGTCGTCCTCGACTTCGGCCGGCTTGGCGGGAGGAGCTGTCGCCGGCGTCGCCGGCTTGGTGCCAAACGGGTCTTCCTCTTCGGTCGGTTGAGAAGGAGCCGGTGGAGTCGCCGGGGCTGGGGCCGCCGGAGTGTCAGCGGCAAATGGGTCGTCCTCGACTTCCGCCGGTTTGGCTGGCGGCGGCGTCGGCGTCGTTGGAGGCTGCGCCGCTGGAGCCGGCGTCACGGGAGGCTGTGCTGCGGGAGCCGGGGCTGCCGAAGGCGCCGGCCCGCCGAATCCTGGCAGGCCGAACGGTACTGTCGGCGCGGGACCGGTCGGCGGAGGTCCGCCCGCCGACTCCGACGGGCCCAGTGTCTTGCCCATGGCCTCGCCGATAGCTCCCCACAGGCCGCCCTTCTTCGGTTCGCCTGGCACGGCCGCCTTGGCCGCGGCCGGTTCGGCAAATGGATCTTCGGCAGCCACGGCGGGCGCCGAAGCGGGCGCGGGCGCGAATGGATCGGACTCTGTCGCTGCAGGCGCGGATGCGGGCGTGGCGGCAGGCGCGAACGGATCGGTCTCCGTCGCCGCCGGCTGTTCCCCTGCCACCGCCGGCGCCGCCTTGGCCGGTTCGGCCTCGACCACCGCCGACTCGGGCTGACCGGGCTGGGCAAACGAGCCGGGCGTCAAGGAGATGTTCTTGCGCACCACGCGGTCTTCTTCATGCTTAATCGCCTCGAACCGGGCGCGATGAACGGCTTTGCTTCGCTTGGCCTCGGCAAGCCGGGCGCGGGCGCGATATTCCTCGATCGCCAACCGCTGTTTGCCCTGAACGCGCACCAGCGACTTGCTCACGTCGTAAAACACATTCGAATCGCCCGCCTCCAACTCCGCGCCCTTCTGGAAGTCGAGCCGCGCTTCCTCCGGTCGATTCAACCGCAGATAGACCAGGCCGCGAAAGTAGAAGGGTCGCGGGTCGCTCGCGTCGGCGTCGATGACCGTCGTCAATAACTCATGCGCCTTGACGAAGTCTCGCGAAAAATAGGCATGCGTTCCGCGGCCGTAAAGCGAGCCGTCGAGCGCCTGCTGGGCATGGACCGGCAGGACGGCCAAAAGGACAAGTCCTCCGGCCAGCAACGTCAATCTCCTGAACATAACAACCGACTCCAATGGGAATTGCGGAACACTGCACGGGTATTGTTGATACTAACCAGAAAAACGCCGGATTTCAAGGAATGAACCGCCTTATTGCGGTCGGCCGGGACCGGACGCGGGCAGCTACCCCCCTTTGGGGTCACTGCCTCCGGTGGCCTCGAACTTGCCGTCGAGCAAATCTTGCAGGCTGATGCCGTTATAGACCTCCTCGATCGCGTCGCGCCCTTTTTGCCAGAGTCCCATGAAGGCGCACCGTCCTTGGAGCCGGCACTTCTCGCCCGTTCGGCCCGCCACGCATTCGACCGGCGCAAGCGACCCGTCGAAGTCGCGAATGATGTCTCCCACCGAGATGTTCGCCGGGGCAACGTTCAGGACGTAGCCTCCCTGCTTGCCACGGCGCGAGTCAACAATCCCCTTTGCTCTCAGACCCTGGAGAATCAACTCCAGGAAACGCGGGGGGATGGCTTGCGACTCGGCAATCTCCGCCACGGTGGCCGGTGTCGAGCCTTGCCGTTTGGCCAACTCGAACAACGCCCTCAAGGCGTATTGGCTTTTCTGGGAAACGTGCATCGAGCAACCTCTCGCTGGGGAACCCTCGCCGCGGCGGGAAGCTCCACGGCATCCTCCATCCTACACGCCCGCGACGGCGGGAGCCAGCTTTGGAGACGGCCACGCCGTTTCCCGGGCTATCGCTTGAGGATATCGAGCACCGCTTGGGCCGCTCGTTCTCCCGACAAAAGCATGGAGCCAAACGTCGGCCCCATTCTGGGGAGGCCGTGAACCGTGGCGACCGCCATGCCGGCGACAACGAGCCCGGGCCAAATCTCGCCCGTGTGCTTCACGACCAGGTCCTCGGATTGTTCGACCCACATTCCGCCGAATCCGGCGATGTCGAGCAGGCCCCTTTCCTGGAGCTTTTTGGCGACGCAGGCGTCATGCCCCGTGGTGTCGAGCACGACTTTCGTCTCGATGGCGACCGGGTCGACGCAGGTGATTTCTCTCGGCAGGGCTTGAATCGGGGTCCAATTGATCACCACGCCTCCGATGCGGTTTTCCTTGCGCAAAACCACATCTTCGAAGAAGGTCATGTTGGCGAATTTCGCCCCGGCGTCGCATGCGGCGGCGATGAGTTTCGAGCAAGCGTGGGGACCGTCGGCAACATGGAGGCCGGGCGAGTATTCGCTGTGGGGAACGCCCAGGTCGTCAAGGACCCTGTGGGCGGGCGCTCGGACGGTCACCTTGTTCATCAGGTATCCGCCGATCCAGAAGCCGCCCCCCAAGTAGTTATTGCCTTCGACAATGAGCGTCTTGACGCCTTGTTTCGCCAAAGCGCGACCGGCCATCAAGCCGGCCGGCCCCGCCCCGATGATCACGCAATCGGTCTCGACGTACTCACTGAACTGCTTGCAGAACTCGGTCACGATCGCTCGGGTGACCTCTTTCTCGCCGACTCGTTCGAAGATGGCTGTATCCACGATTCCGACACACTCCTTTCGTTGGGTAATTGACAAGCTGGTTTCTGGTCTCTGCTGCGAGGCCAGCCGTCTGAACTGGCCTTTGAAGATCGGAAAAAGGGGAAAGGGGGGAAAGGGAAAACTGGTATCAGGTTCTTGCTCTCGGTGACGGCAACATTAATCAACGCTTTTCCATTTTTCCCCATTCCCCGTTTTTCTCAATCGTGCGGACAACACTCCCTATGGCTGAAGTATTGTATCATATCTTTATAGGAATATAGTAGTTATCCCGTCGGCTGACAAGCGGTCCGCGGGATTGATTTCGCGGGTCCCCATACGCACAAAGTTGAGGAAATGACTGCGCAATGAAGAAGATAAGGAAGGAGAACGCTGATTATCGCTAATAGGCGCTAATCTCGATAATTAACGCCGATTAGCGCGGATTAGTGTTCCTGAGCCGTAGGGTGGGGCGATTGCAGCGAGCAACCCCCGCTTGCCCAAGAAACGCTTGCCGCAATCGCCCCACCGTACCCACTACACCCGACTCGTCACGGTCGTAAATGATCCGACCCAGGCAGACCCCACATCACTCAACGCCTTCCCATTTCCCTCCTTTCCCCCTTTTTTCCGAACCGTCGCGGCCACTACTCCACACGGCCAAAATCTTGCCGATTCTTTGGTTTTGCGTATTGACACGCCGCGACAACTGTACTAACATTACTAGTACAGTTAGTCGATTGCGAGGCGGTTGCCATGGAGTTCCAAATTGATACGTCCAGTCGTTTGCCGATCCATCGGCAGCTTCGAGGCCAGTTGCGCGAGGCGGTCGCCCGCGGGCGGCTCACGCCCGAAGAGCGTCTCCCCTCGGTTCGCGAGCTGTCCCGGGCGTTGGTCGTCAACCCCAACACGATAGCCCGGGTGTACACCGAGTTGGAGCGCGAGGGGCTGCTCAACACGCGGCCCGGGCTGGGTGTGTTCGTCGCCGCGCCGAAGAACGAACTGACCAAAAAAGTCCGCAAGGAGCGGCTCGTCGAACTGATCGACCACTTCCTGACCGAGGCGGTCCACCTAGGCTTCTCCGCCCCGGAGGTGATGAATCTGGTCAACGAAAAAGCAACCGACTTCGCCTGGCAGTCGAAGACCTAGCTTGACAAGGAAGGGAACCGCGGATGAACGCGGATGAACACAGATTAAGCGTTTCCTTGCGACAGCATACACGAGAATTCAGAAGAAGGAAGGAACGCTGATCTTCGCTAATCGACGCTAATTCTTTTGATTAGCGTCGATTAGCGAAGATTAGTGTTCCTCCAAAGAGACCATCACCGTGTTCTAGATCGTCCGACAAAAGACATCCGCGTTTATCTGCGTTCATCCGCGGTTCCAAATCATGAGAAACCGGCAGGTGTTATCATGTCCAACGTGATCGAGACCCACAATCTGACGAAATACTACGGCTCGAAGTGCGTGGTCAACTCGCTCGACCTGCGCGTCCCCGCCGGATGCGTTTACGGCCTGTTGGGCCGCAACGGGGCGGGCAAGTCGACGCTCATCAAGATGCTGCTGGGCATGGTGCGGCCGAACTACGGCCATGCCGAGATCTTTGGCCAGGACGTCGCCCAGTTGCAGCCGCAAACCCGCGCGCGGATCGCCTATCTGGCCGAGGGCCATCCGCTGTACCGCTGGATGAAGATTCGCGAGGCGGTCGCCTTGACCCGGTCATTTTATCCGACTTTCAACGACCGGCTGCTCGGGCAAATTCTCGACCATTTCGAGCTTTCGCCCAAGGCGAAAATCCGCCGGCTCTCCAACGGCCAACGTGCCCAGGTGTCGCTGGCCCTGGCCGTCGCCCAAGAGCCCGAGCTGTTGATCCTCGACGACCCGACGCTCGGGCTCGACACGGTCGTGCGGCGCGATTTTCTCGAATCGCTCATTCAGATCATCCAGCGCGAAGGCCGGACGATCCTGTTCAGCTCGCACATTCTGGGCGACGTCGAACGCGTGGCCGACCGGATCGGCGTCATCGAACAAGGCGTGCTGCGGGTCGATTGCCCGACGGAACATTTCAAGGAATCGGTGAAGAAGATACTGCTCGAATTCCCGGGCGATCCGCCCACGTGTCCGGAGTGCGAAGGCATGGTGAGCCAGCGGCAGGTGGGCAACCGGCTCGAACTGGTCGTGGTCGGCTACGACGGCCGCCAACAGGCGTTGGTCGAGTCGCTCGGCGCGCGCTCGATCGAAATCGTCGATTTGAATCTCGAGGATGCGTTCATCGAATACACCCGCGGGCCGCGCCGCCGGCTGCCCGTTTTTGCGTAGCCGTTTTGTAAGGTGGGGCGATTGGAGCGAGTTTTGCCGTGGAATTTGTGCTCGACCGATAATCCTCGCTCCAATCGCCCCACCGTGCGGACGACCGACGATTTTTTGTGGAAGGAGAAACGAATGTTAGCCCGACTGGCACTCAAGGAAATACGCGAAACCGCGTGGATCGCCGGGCTGGCTCTGGCGGCCAATCTGTTCTTCGTCGTGGTGTTCACCGGCGTTGGATTGCCCGAAGAGATGTGGGGGGAACGGTATCTGTATCCACGACTCCCCTTCCCCGATGGCGCGAACGTGAGTTTCATCGTCATTGCGATGTGCCTGGCGGCCCTGTTGGGGCTGCGGCAGTCGTTAGGCGAAGCCGTATTCGGCACCTACCAATTTCTGCTCAATCGGCCGGCCAGCCGAAACCGTTTGATCGGCATGAAGCTGCTTGTCGG
>DOEZ01000534.1 GCA_003532715.1 Planctomycetaceae bacterium | reverse complement strand
TTCCGGCGTCGATGTGCAAGGTGACCCACGACGGCGCGCCGTCGTGCGAGCCGGAAACATAAGTCGGAGTCACGGAGAAAACCGTGTCGTCGCCGGTGAAGAACGTTCCGTCGGCCCCCGCACGGCGAAGATCGTAGTTGGCCGCATTCAAGACCGAGCCGAGGTTCATCGCTTCGCTGAACTCAAGCGTTATCTGCGTGACCGGCGTGTTGATGCGCTGCTGGGTTTCGACGATTCGCGGCGTCGCGTCGAGCACCGTCGGGGCGACGCTGTCGGTCGGGCTGAATTCCAGCAGCAAGCGGCTTTCGCCCACGGTGACGCCGTCGTCGTCGCGCCGGACCACCGCGACGTAGTCGCTGGCCAACGTGATGAGCCCGCCCGTCGGCGTGGTCCAGAAGTACGAACCCGTGTTGAGCGCGCCGGCCTTGATCGTGTATTCCAACGGGCCGGCTTGCGAGCCGTGGCGCAGCTCGATCGTCACCGAATTGGCGTAGTCTTGGCTTCGCCACTGGATCTCGTAGATGCGACCTTCGGCCAGTTGTTCGAGCCCGATCGGGTAGACAAGGTGGACGAATTGCGGCTGGGTCGCCGAGGCTTGGGCCGTGTTGCCGTAGCAGCCCGCGTTAATGAAATCGCCGTTCTCGACCGGCTGGAACGCATTGAGCGGCTCGAACGCGAACGGGTAGGCCGGGTCGCCCAGATCGACGGCCGGCGAGAGGTTGGCCAGTTGCGGCACGGGGTCCGACTGCCAAGTGACCGCGAGCATGACCGGCAAGCCCGAGCCGCCGACGTCCTCGACCGGCGCGAGGGCCCCTTGGGCCGCTTCGCCGTACGGGCTTCGCAGGTGCAGATTGTCGTCGCGTCCGTCGGCCGGGCCCACGCCCAGGTAGCCGAGCCAGTTGTCCGGTCCGTCGGGATCGACCCAGATGGTCTGCCACGGCGGATCGATTGTGAAGGCGTCGTCGGCCGAGAGCATTTGCCAGAGGCCGAGCGTCGGCGCTTCGATACCCGCCCAGCGGCCGATGTTCCCGTAGGTCGTCGTGAACAGGTTGAAGTCGCTGTCCCACTTGAGCGTACTGTCGGGCGTAACGATGATGTCGTGGCTGTTCGACGGCGGCGGCAGCGTGTTGCTCCCCTCGACGTAGACCACGTTGTTGCGGAGCAGGACATAGGAACTCTGGTTCTGGACGATGATGCCGATTTCGCAGCACCGCGTCCCCGGGTGTTGTTCGTCGCCCGGCGGCGGCATTTCGCTCGGGCCGGGCGTGCCGAGGTTGAGCTGCCACTGGCCCCAGTGCATGCCCTCGACGAACAATTGAGGCGGCGGGCCGGTCGGAACCAACGGAAGGGCCGTCTGCAGAACGTCGAACGGGCCGAATTCCATCGTCGGTTCAAAGGCCATTCCCACCAAGACCGGCGTGCTGGTCAAGAAGATGCCTTCGTCGGGGAAGAAGAAGTCAACATGCAGTTCGAGCGAAGCCGTTCCGACCAGAACCCCATCGAGGTTCTCGACAAGAATCTGACCCATCGACGGAATTTCCGTGCTCAACCGCACCTCCATCGCGCCCAGCGGCGTCGAGCTCGCGAGCAAATCGGCGGCAACCACCTGGTAGGAGATGAGCCATTGCTGGCCGGGCGGCACCGGCACGGGCGTCTCGGCGTCGAATCCGCCGCCGAGGCCCAGGTCGAACGTTCCTCCCTCGCCCAATCCGACCGGAGCGCCGAAAACAATGCGGGCGTCGCCGAAGGGAATCCCGACAAACGCCGGGAATGTCTCGGGCATGATCAGAGTATCCCACTCCCAGGTGAATTGGACGGACGTCTCTTCCTGCTCGTTGAAGGCGCACGGTTCGTACACCGTGTTGTTGATCAGTCGGGCGTCGACGCCCGGTCCCTCGACGTTGATCGAGTTATAGCCCGTCTCATAGACCAGGTTGTGCTCGATCGCGCCCGAGAAATGGGTGACGTGGATGCCGAATACGTCGTTCGAGTAGGTGACATTCCGCTCGACGATGCTGGCCAGCGACGCGAGAATGCCCGTGTCGGTATTGTTGAAGCTGCGGTTTTCGGCGATGTGCGAACTGGAGCCCTCGGCCGAGATGCCCGTCACGTGCGTCCGCACGACGTTTCGCACGGCGTCGGCCCTGTCGTCGAGGCGGATGCCGATTTGGCCGTTTTCGTAGACGCTGTTGCCGGCCACCAGGACGTAGCCCGAGGCCGTGATGCCGTTGTTGTTATTGTCGTGGACCAGGTTGCCCAGCAGCAGCGTCAGGTCGGCGTTGCCCACGAGTGCCGGCGCGCCCGGATAGGGATTGGTGATTTCGATGCCCGTGCCGTTCTGATAGACTTGGCTCGTATCGAGCACGGCCGGGCCGGCGCCGCGCAGGGCGATGCCGATTTGGCCGTTCTGATAAACCACGGCGTTGGTCAGACTGACGAGCAGCCCGTCGACGAAAATGCCATGGCGGCCGTTGCTGAAGACGGTCATTTGGTCGAGCATGACCGTGTCGGAGTTGTTTTCGACGGCCAGACCGTCCAAGGCGTTGCTGGCGATGGTCAATCCCGTGGCCGAGAAGTTCGGGCTGCCGTCGCGAACATGGACGCCGATCTCGGCGTTGAGTATGGTCAGATAGTCAAGTGTCATGCCGGCCGAGCCGATCATGTCGATGGCCTTGGCGCCGGCGTTCGGGTTGGCCCGGTCGATCGTGGCGACAGTGTCCGGAGCGGTGGGACCGGTTATCCACGTCCGCTCGACCCGGTTCATGCGCGGGTCGAAGGCCAGCGGCGCGCCGCCCAGATTGAGGTTCACGGCGTGGACGTAGAGACCCGTGTCGACATGGACCGTGTCGCCGACGCCCATCGGATAGGAGAGAACCAGCGGGCGGATGACCATCTTCGGATCGAGCGACGTCAGGCCCGTGTTGCGATTGTCGCCCACGGCGCTGGGCGTGTATTGGTCGCCCGTGTTGTCGAGATCATCGACGTAGAACGTGTTGGCGTTGCCGGGAGTGAAGTCGGGGATGGCGAACGACTCGCGCGATTGGACGATCGCGGCTCCTTCGCCCATGGGCGAACCGCCTTCGCCCGGCTCGATCACGGTCAATTGGATGTGGTACCGCTTGGTTTTGTTGCCCGTGACGAGACTGCCCGGGGTCCACGTCGTGCCGCCGGCCGCGGCCGAGACGATGGCGATATCGCCGACCTTGCCCGCGCCGACTTCGTACAGATCGATGTCGAGATTCGTTTCGGCCGGCAGATTATAGCTCTCCCAAGTGATGGGGTACGTCCAACTGGGAATCAGATCGACGTAGAAACGCGGGTAGGTCAGTCGAATCCAGGACGAATCGGACTGCGTGGCCAGCGGGGTGCCGCCGTATGCGCCCAGATTGATGCGATTGCCGTTAGGCTGCGGCTCCTTGCCAACCGCGACGGCCGGGTTGCCGGCGTCGATGCTGGTCGAACCGGCTTGGAGGCGGTAGTCGTCGCCCATCAGGTCGACGAACCTCGGATTGTCGAGCGTCGGATCGACCGTGGTGTAGCCGATCGAGTGCAGATCGGACTCGGCCTCGACCTGCCAGTCGAACAGGTCGTCGAACGCCTTGCCCTGGAAGGCAATGTGGCCCGAGCCGCCGGTGAAGTAGTTATTGTAGTCGCTCNNGATGTTGTTCTGGATGAGAACATTGATCGACCCGCCGGTGAGTTGGATGCCGTCGCCCGCGTCGGAGTAGATCGTATTGTTGACGACGTCGACATTGTAGGCGGCGTCCAAGAGCACGCCGCCGTCGGTGTTGCGGTAGATCAAATTGTGGTGGACGCGCGTGTTGCCTTCGACCTGCACGCCGGTTTGGTTCGCGTAGATCCGGTTGAAGCGGACTTCGGCTCCCGGCAGGGCATGGACGCCGACTTCGTTGTCGTGGATCAGGTTGTGGAGCTCGCCGTCCCAGTCGGCCGGCCCGATCTGGTACGCGCCGCGAATGCCGATGGGGTTGTCGTAGACCTCGTTGGCCACGACCTGACTGCCGAAGGCGAGCAGTTCGATGCCCACCTCGGTATTCGCGTAAACGTGGTTGAATCGGACGATCGCACCGATCGCATCGGCCGGAATGAGCACGCCCGTCTCGTTGCCGAAGACGCGGTTTGGAATTCGCGTCGTCGGGCTGTTGATCGGTGCCGGGTTGTTCGGCCCGAGGATGCCGACCAGGGTCGTCATGCCGACCGTGTTGCCGTGGATGTCGTTGTCGTACACGTCGGCCACGCGGCTGTCGGAGTAGAGCCCCACGACGTAGCCCGCGATGTCGTTCTCGCGCACCACGGATGTAACGCCGGCGGCGAGCCGGACGCCGGTCGTGCCGTCGCCCTCGAACGTGTTGCCCTCGATCAGGTTCGGCAGGGTGCTGTCGATCCGCAGTCCGGTGGTCGATTCGCCGAACGTGCAGTTGCGGATGGTGTTGCCTTCGGCGTCGCCCGAGCCGTCGCCCTGGATATACACGCCCGTCGCGCCGCCGGCGAAGATGAGATTGTACAGCAGCGTGCCGTCGGATTCGTTGATTACCAGGCTTGGAATGGTGGCTCCGCCGGCCGAGCCGACGAGCGTCGCGCCTCCATCCTGGGCCGTGATCGTGGCATTGCCGACGTGCGTGCCCGTGTCGAACACCACCAGATCGTTCGGGCCTAGGTCGTAGGTGGCCAGGACGCTCTGCAGCGAGGCCTTCGGTTTGCGGTAGACTAGACCCGTGTTGTCGTCGTTGCCCGGCTCGTAGGTGTAGTAGCTGTTGGTGCGGTTGCTCCAATTGGCCGGATCGAACACGGGCTCGTCGCTGGACGGAGCGACGTAGATCACTCGGGTGCTGCTCGTCGAGCCCGGCTCGATGGCCAGGTCGTAGTTGTTCAACGCGTCGCCCGTGACACGGATGTAATAGGTTCCGGCGGGCACATCGACCAGCGAGACCACGTCGCGATCCTTGTCGGTCTTGCTTTCGCCCAACAGGGTGTTGCTTGCGTCGTACACTTCGATATCGACGTTGCCGCGGACGTGGCTGTAGCGAATGTCGACGTCGACGCTGTCGGCCCGCAGCAGGTCGAACGAATACCAGTCCTGGTCGCCGGCCGCTTCTATGCCCAATCCGTCGAGGTGCTGGCCCGGGCCGACGCCCAGGTAGGACGCCACGTCGCGCGAATTGTTCGAGGTGATGCGGTCCTGGTAGATGTCCGACGGCTCCAACTCGAACGTGGCCAAGGTCACTTCCAACAGCGTGTAGGAGTAACGCGCGTAGAGGAACTCGACGTAGGCTTCGAGCTTGGCCGTCAGTTCGCCCGACACGTCGAACGCCACCAACAGGCCCTTGCCGAGGTTCGCGAGCAACTCATCGACGTGGACCTTGCCATCGCCGTTGGGGTCGTTTAGATCGGCGAACAGGCTCAGTGCGACGCCGCCCGACACGCCGGCCGAGACGATCCACACGCTCAGTTCGAGTCCGGCGCGGATCTCGCCCTTGAGGAACGCCTCGGGCACGTCGGGGCCCGTTCCGTCGGCGTTGGCCCGGTCGCTGACGAAGAATCCCGCGAAGACGTCCCACCAGTCGCCCGTCTCGCGGAACTTGCTCAGCCCGTAGGTGTCGTAGCCGAATTTCAGGTCGAGTCCGGCGGAGATATTGCCTCCCAGCGAGATGAAGATCGGGATGGGCGGCCAGAGGGGGCCGATCTTGATCGACGGGAAGGGGAAATCGACCACCAACTTGGGCAGATCGAGTAGAAACAGATCGACGTCTTGGCCCAAGAAGAGCCGAAAGACGTTGGCCGGGTTCTCGATGATCGGGAACGAGGCGTTCAGGCCGTCCTCGTCCCGCGCTTCATTCACGAAGCTGGCGGCCGAAGCCGAAATCGCGGCCAGCTCGTCGAGCGGGACCAATGCTTGGGTGATGTTCGGCGTGACCCCCGTCAGGTCGTTCTCCGATCGCGGGTCGACGCCTGCCAGGTTGAAGCTGCCCAGCGGCACGAGAATCTCGCCGTCGATGATCGGCACGTTGTTGATCAGGCTGATCAGCGAGGCGGCCACCTCGATATACTCCACCTCGGAGATACCGAAGATTTCGGCCATCTCCAGCGGCGTTACCTCGATCCCCAGGTCTTCGAGAATCGGCACGGGCGAGGTCAGAAACTCGATGACCGGATCCAACGGGGCCGTGTATTGGCGTATCTGCGAGAGCATCGGCTCGACAAAATCCGAAATGAACGAACCGACGTTGAGTTGCACGTTGTTGAAAGCAATCGCCGGCACTTGTCCCGTCAGGTCCGGATCGCCCAGGCCGAACGACCAGTCCAATTCGAACTCCGCCGTGATCGACGGGAAGCGAGGATCGCCGTCGAAGCTGACCGTCAAGTCCAGATTCACGTCAGCCGCGCCGACGATTGCCACGCTGAACACGTCGAGGGGCGAAAACCCCGAGTTGAAGAAATCGGCGAACCGCAACTTGCCGTCGCCGCTCGGATCGCCTTCGTTGCTCGCCTCGCCGCCGACCGGGTCCAACAGGTCGATCGTCAACGCGGCGGCGAACTGGCTTGGGCACTTGCCGTCGGCGTCCACGTCGACATTTTGGTTGTTGGGGTTGTCGTCGGCGTCCTCGTCGCGGACGTCGAGTTGCAAGAATGCCAGGTTGCCTCGCGCCTGGAGGTCGGGCGTCGTGGCGATGAGACTCAGCGACAACTCGTCGGGCACCGACGTGTCGAAGTAGAATCCGTCGTCGCGGCTGATGCCGAACGCCAATACCCAGTTGAAACCGAGCATCAATGCGACGTTTCCCTCGACATCCAGCCCCAGTGCCGGAATGCCGATGTCGAAATCGATCGGCATATCCAACAGCGAGAGGTCCATTCCCAACAGCACTTGCACGTCGACCTGGTCGTCGGCCTGCCCATCGGCGTCGGTGTCGGAGAGGATGACGATCACATCGTCGATGGTCACCGTGCCGCTTTCATTCTGATCTTTGAGCCAGTTGAGTCCGTCGGGGCCCAGCGCGTCGAAGAGGGCTTGTTGGAGGACGACCGACGTGTTGTTCTCCGCCTCGTCGAACCGCGCGCGGACGTCGGCCAGCACGCCCGCGCGAATGTCCTCGATGAACGTGGCGGCGTTTTGCAGTCCATCGCCGACAAGGGGCCAGTTCGTGGCGAACACCTCTCCGCCGAGCACGTCGCGCACGCCGGCCAGCACGAAGTCGATCCCGTCGAGCACCGCGCCGAGATTATTGACCAGGTCGAAGTTCTCGATGGCGTCGGCAAAATCGGGCGTGTCGAACGTGGTCGTGTTCTCGATGTCGCCCAGGTCGGTGATGCTCAGTTCGATGTCGCCCAGGTAGTTCGACGCGGTGGGAAAGAAGACGGGCAAATCGGCGTTGAGCTGCCCGGTCAATGCGATGTCGGTATGCGTGGCAACGTCCAGGTCGCCGAGGTAAATCTTGCCCTCGGTCGTGCCGGGCTCGTTGTCGGTAAGCCCGACCCAAAGCAGCGCCGCGTCGGTCGTGGCCGGGTTGCCGTCGGCGTCGACCAGGAAAACGCCTTGCTCGACGAACACGCCCAAGGGACCGACGGCTGCGGTGAACTCGATGTCGGTTCCCGCGACCAGGGCCGTCATACTCAGCCCGGTGGTTTCGTAGATAAACGGCAGCGGATTCAAATAGTCGCTCAGGTCGATTCCGAAATGCAGATCGAACCCCAGGCCCAAGTCGACGGCCAACTGGCCGGCGGCGCCCAACTCGATGAGATGGCCGATTTCGCCCAACCCCAGATCCTCCAGATCGAGGTTCAGCGGGTACTGCCGGTTGATGGTCTCGCTCAGGCTGAAATCGATCCGCAGCACGCTGCCGCCCTCGGCCATGGCGATGTTCACGTCGGCGTCGTCCACGCCCAGCGCGTTCTCGATGGCGGTCTCCAATTGGCTCAGCACGCCGGCCGGGTTTACTTCGAGCGAGTCGCGCGAGGCTTCCCACTTGGCCGCGTAGTCCGCGATCTCGCCAAGCGACATGTCGAGCCCGGATATCTTCTGATTGACGAACGAGAATTGTTCCAGGTTGCCCAGAAAGCCGACGATCTCGGCGAAGGCGCTGACGAACGTGCCGTTCTCGATGTTCTCCCAATTCAGCAGATCGTCGGCGTTGTTCAAGTCGAGATCCGGCGAGCCGGTCGTGATGTCGGTCCAGGTGATGACCAGCTCGGGATTGCCCGACGGCGGCGAGCCCAAAATGCTCGACGTCAAGGGCAGCGTGGCGTCGACCGAGCCGGCGACAACCGGATCGGCCACGATGGTCGTCACGCCCGAGGTCAACCCGGCGAACAGCTCAGGCAGCGTCACCCGTCCGCCCGGCGTCGAAGCGCCCGGCTCCTTGAGCGCCAGTTCAACCGATACCGCGGCCGCCGCCGTGCCGTCCACTACGTTGATGTCGAGAAATCCGATCCGGGCCGTGGTGTCGATGTCCGAGCCGGTGAGCGTCACGTCGCCCGAAACGGTCGCTCCCTCGACGAAGGCATGTCCGGCGATCGTGTCGGCCGCGAATTGACCGTTGTCGAATTTCACTTGGGTGACGATCGGATTGTCGGCGTCGGCGTGAAGCTGCAACAGCGCGGGCGTGTCGATTCCCTGGGTGGACAGGCGGATGTGGTTCACGTCGCGCGACGCGACCACGCGCGAGCCGAGTCCGGCGGTCGCCAACGCCGCGTTGAAGTCGTCGACCAGGTCGTCCAAACTCGCATTGGCGTCGGTCGAGGCTTTCGCGACGGTGACGGCGACCGGCGCGGCCGCGCCGACCCGCAGGTTGAACACGGCGTCGGCCGTCAGACGGCCATCCGCCGGCCCGTCGGCCTTGGCCTCGAGCACGGCGCAAAGCCCCGACAGATCGACGCCAAACGTGAATTCCAGCGTGGCGTCGGCCGCGACATCGACCGTGGCCGAGGTCGCCAGTCCGGTCACCGAGCCCAGATCGAAACCGAACCCAAGCGGCAACGTCGCGCCGGGAAGCGTCCGGCTGATGATCACGTGATAGGTCAACTCGTTCGTCGCGTCGTTGTAGGCCGCTGCGATCGTGCCGGGCGGCAGTCCCAGCACGTTGGCCAACTCGGTCGCCAGGCTCTGCGCGCCTCGAAACGTGGGAATCCCGTTGCCGTCGAGCAGATCGCCGACGAGCCCGAAATCGCGGCTGTTTAGAACCCCGTCGAAGTCCAGAACGTCGCCCAGGTCCTTGTTGCCGGCCAGCAAGAGGTTCGTGTCGAGGACCGATGTGCCGCGCAGTTGGCCGAGCCACGTGCCCAATTGGTCGAAGACGCCCAGAAGCGAGTAGGAACTCAGGTGGGTGAAGTTTAGTAGCTCGTCCATGTCGTTCATCGCCAGCGTGGGAGCGACGAACGGGTTGCTCGACGTGAAGTTGACGCTCGGCGAACCCGTGGGCGTGAATCCGCCCCAACTCGACGCGCCGATCGAGACGTTGCCGCCGGCCGATCCGCCGGGCGTGTACGCGACTAGGTCGTCCAAGTCGGTGTTGATAAGATCGTCGAGCGTAATCGTCCCGCTCGGCAGGCCGATGTCGAGGCTCGCATCGAGCGTCATCGACCCGCCGGTCAATTGGGCCTCGAAGAATCCGACTTGCATGTCGCCCGACGGCAAAGACGATGCGCTGGCGGCGACGTCGGCGTCCATGTCGTTGACGCGGATGAAAAACGCCTGTTCGGCCGCGAGTCCGTCGGTCAGGTCCATGCCGAACGCGAAGTCGAAGGCAAGGCCGGCCGTCGCGCCGATCGCGATCGACGGATCGAACTCAATACCCATGTAGTCGCCGTTGGGCCCGAGGCTCGGCGCGGTGGTGATCGAACGCTGGGCTTGGAAGACCAGGTTGAAGATCAGTTCGTTCGCGGTCGCATCGAGCCCGCCGGTCACGCTCGCCGGATCGACGGTGATCGTCAGACCGCCGACGGTCCGGCTAAGCCCCTGAATCACGACCACCAGTTCGTCGGTCGTCGGGTCTGGGTCGGAGAGGAAGTAGCCGGCGATCGGCGCGACCAGACCGACATCGATCGCATCGTCGAGATCGAGCGTGTATCCGACGGGTAATCCCGTGACGGGCAGCGACTGGGCCATCAGCCCGTGGTTGTCGATCGCCTCGGCCCAATCGACCACGCCCAGCAGGCCGTCGTCGAGGATTTGTTGCTGCCCCGGGTTGATGGCCGAGTCGACCAGACTCAGGCAAAGCCTCTGTTCGAGCGGTTCGAGCACGAGGCGGCGACGGTGCATGAGCCGTCGCATCAGAGCGATGCGCGACGAAGACATGACCAGCTTCCTTGAAGAGAACACCCAGGGAAACAAGAGGCGACGGACGACTCTTGCCCGAAAGACCGTTCGAGTCCTTTGCAAGAGGCTCGCGAGGAAGACACGCGGACGACGCCCGGCGTTTGTTTCGGGACACGAAAGGCGATTTCACACAGCACTGGCTTTCAGTATACCGATGGTCCCGCCGAGGTCCTAGCAATTACCACCGGAAAATCGAAACAAACGGTGTGCTCTGATCGGGATATCCCCCGAAAGGCGTCGTGAATTAGGAACTGTCTCCCTAAGTCTGGTGTCCTGGGGAGGAGCGATTGGGGATCAGGGATTGGAAGGGCCGGTTGTTGCAGACGGTTCGGCTTCCTCCCGTTCAATGACGCTGACGAGCGGTTTGTTCGCCCGACCGTTTATTGCGTCTCACCGGCAAGCCAATCAACCGAGAAGCGTGCCAAAGTGATCGTCTCGCGATAGTCCTTCTCACCGCGTTCATAAAGGCAAAGAATCCCGCCGTCGGGCAAGACGGCGAGGCACGAATAGCCCGACGGCCCCTCGTGCAGGACTCGCGATTGCGGCCACGTTCGGCCCTCGTCCTCGCTCATCCGGGCTGTCATGCGCCGGCGTTCTTGAGCGTCGGCCGGGTTGGAGAAAAGCAGCCGGTTCTCGCCGCCGTCCGAAGCCAACGAGTGGCGGCGGATGCTCGCCTGACAGTGGGACTCGACCAGGGCCGCGTCGTGCGTCACCTCCGACCAGCTTTCGCCCCGATCGTCGCTGATGGCCACCGCCCGCTCGCGGCGGCCCGAACGATGGTTTCGCATGTTCAGCATGAGTTGGCCGTCCAAGAGTTCGACGACCTCGCATTCGTTCACGTCGGGTCGGGCGATGCCGCCGATGGTCCACGTCGCGCCGCCGTCGTCGCTGTAGATCACGTGCGAACAATACTCCCTTGGTTCGAAGTTCATGTGGTCGCACGGAATTACCAGCCGCCCGTCGCGCAACTGGATGCCCGCGCCGGGGCCCGTCGCGTACCAGGTCCAGCCGGGCCGCTTGACCGCGTCGGTGATTTCGACGGGCTTCGACCAGCTTAGCCCGTCGTCGGTGCTCTTGGCGATCCAGACGGTTCGCGTTCCCTTGCTGGTTCGCCCGACGATTTGACGCTCGTGGTCGCGGCCCAGGTTGTGCGTCGTCAACAGCCAGACGACGCCCGTTTGCCGATCGACCACCGGGCAGGGATTCCCGCAAGTATTCGGGCCGTCGTCCCAAACGACTTGCACGGGTCCAAACGTCTTTCCGCCGTCGGTGCTTCGCCGGAGCAACAGATCGATGTCGCCCGTGTCGCGGGCCGAGTTCTTGCGGCCTTCGCACAGCGCCAAGACGGTTCCCTTCGTGGTGACAACCACTGCGGGAATGCGGTAGGTGTGATAACCGCCCTCGCCCGAGACGAACAGCGATTTGTGGTCGATCGGCGCGTCCGCTCGCGCATCGCCGGCACACACGGCCGCGGCGGCAAGAATCGTGGCAAACAAGGTTCGGATGAGTGGAAATCGAGGCATGGGAAGGCTCCGTGAATCTGGGGCAAGGAAGCAGGCGGCGGCGAGGATGGATTGGCGGAAATGGCGGAGGACGTCGGGCAGCGTCGAAGACGGCGCTGCCCAGCGGCGGAATTCGATTCATGCACGGTTGGGACAACCATTGACAATAATACAAGTGTAACCCGTCGCACGAGGACTTTCAAGATCGCCAGGTGGTTGCATGCCTCGCGAAATGACGAGCAACCACCCCCCAAGTTCGTTGGCCACGGCGCGATTTTCCAACAACGCAAGGAGACTACCCCCCGGGCCCGATTGCAGTATTTCGCGAGCGCATGCATAATGGACGCACAAACCGAATAAGGAGCGTGTTGTGAATCACCACGAGCGCATCAACGCCGCACTTGCCTTCGACCCGCCCGACCGGCTTCCCTGTGCCGAGTCGTTCTGGGACGGCACGATCGACCAATGGCGTCGAGAGGGAATGCCCCAGGTCGATCCGGCCGATTACTTCGACCTTGATCTATGCCACATGTGGCTCGACGCGTCGCCCCGCTTCGAGCAGGAGATCGTCGAACGCCGCGACGGCATGATTACCTTCCGCGATCGATTCGGTTACACGGTCCGCAAGCAAGACGGGCTTTCGGCAAGCATGGAGTTTTCGGATCACCTGACGACCGATCGCGAAGCGTGGGCCCGCATCAAGCCGCGCTTCGCGCTCTCACCAGATCCGAGCGAGCCGGCACGCATCGACGATGCGAGCTATTTCGCCCATTTCAATCCTTATCCGACGTGGGACGAGGCGGCGGCCAAGCATCGCCGCCTTCGCGAGACGAACCGCTATGTGCTTTTCGGCGCCTATGGTCCGTGGGAGGCAACGTGGCGTCATCGGGGGTTGGACAAGCTGCTGATGGACATTGCCCTCGAACCCGACTGGCTCCGCGAGATGGCCGACGCATACGTCGATCTGGTCATCGCGATTCTCGGACGCTGCCTTGAACTCGACATGAAGCCCGACGGAGTCTTTTTGATCGAGGATCTTGGGTCGACCCGCTCGCTGCTGTTTTCGCCGGCGAGTTGGCGAGCCACGCTAGGGCCGGCGTTCGGTCGGCTCGGCGACTTCTTGACTCGGAACGGCATCCACTTCTGGATGCATTCGTGCGGCGCGATTCAGCCGATCGTCGACGATTTGGTCGAGCGGGGGCTGAATGTGCTCAATCCGCTCCAGGTCGCGGCCGGCATGGACGCGGTGGAGTTGCGGGCCCGTTATGGTAAACGCCTCGCCTTTTTCGGCAACATCGACGTCCACAAGATGACCGGCCCGCGCGACGTGCTGCACGAAGAACTGCGGCGCAAGGTTCCCCTGGCGCGGCAGGGAGGCTTCATCTTTCATTCGGACCACTCGGTGCCGCCAACCGTCCCGTTCGATCGCTATTGCTGGATGCTCGCTACCGCGCGCGAGTTATTCGACTCGCGGGAATCGGCGTAGTCCTCGTCCGCGAGAGTAACTGTTCACGGGCCGCCAAAGTCGCCTTTCGCTCCGCGAAAGTAGCNNGTTAAGCCGACAACGACCCGTGAACAGTTGCCCGCGAGACTACTCGTTCCGCAGTACGGTCCGAAGCCGTTGCTCGAACGGCTCGCGTCCGGCCAGAAAGCTCAGTTCGATCGACACGGCCCAGAGCGGCCGGCGACCCAGGTGGGCGACGTCGAGTTTGACCAGATCCTTGACGGTGCAGACGACGGCGTCGACTTCGAGTCGGTCGGCCCAGGCCGAGAGCGATTCGACGTCATCGCGGTCGTAGCGATGGTGGTCGGGAAACTCGCGCAGCTCGACCAGGCGGAACCCGCACGCCGCGATTGTGTGCCGGAAACCAGCCGGATTACCCAGCCCGCAGAACGCGGCCACCGGCCGGTCGCGGAGCACGTCGAGCGGCCGGGTCGAGCCGTCGGCCGCCGTCAACGCCCGCGGTTCGTGGGTCACTTCAAGCCAGAGAGCGTCGGGTCGGATGGCCCGGACACGTCGCTCGACGGCCGC
>DOEZ01000535.1 GCA_003532715.1 Planctomycetaceae bacterium | reverse complement strand
AACCGTAAGGTGGGGCGATTGCAGCAAGCTTTGGCGGGAATGCGCGAATTTGACGTTAAGACTTGCTGCAATCGCCCCACCCTACTGCTCTGGACGGCTTGCCTGTCCTTGCCGTTGGTTTGACCGCATCGTTCGTTTGCCGCTATAATACAAATTGAACCTTCCTGTGCTCCATCCCACCGCCGGCCCGATGAACGATCAACTCAACCGACGCCAATTCGCCCTTCGTGCCGCCCAGACGGCGGCCGTCGCACCGGCCGCGCCGCGCGCGCTTGCGTCGGGCGCGACGGAAGCCGCGTCCGCGTCGAATTGGGGCGACCTGACGGGCCGGTTCGTCTACGACGGCTCGCCGCCTCCGCGCAAGAAGCTCACCGTCGACAAGGACGTCGAATGCTGCGGCAAGTTTGACATCCGTGACGAATCGCTCATGGTGGACGCCGACGGAGGACTGGCCAACGTCTACGTCTATCTTCGCGGGCGGAAGGTCGACGTGTGCCCCGAGTTGGCCGCGTCGGTCGAAAAGAACGTTGTACTCGACAACCGCGACTGCATCTTCATGCCGCACTGCATGAAAATATGGACCACCGAGCAGGAGTTAAAGATCGTTAATTCCGATCCGGTGGCGCAGAACGTGGCCTTTTCGCCGTTGGGCGACAAGCCGGCCAACATCGTCCTGCCCGCGCCGCCCGACAAGGCGGCCACGGCGACATGGCGGTTCAGCCGGGCCCAGCGCCGGCCGCTGCCCGTCGTGTGCAACTACCACCCATGGGAAATCGCCTATATCCTCCCGCTCGATCATCCCTATTGCGACGTCAGCCGCAAGGACGGTGCGTTCCGTATCGCGAAGCTGCCACCGGGCCGCCACGAGTTCCAGGTCTGGCACGAGCGGCCCGGGTATCTCGAAACGCCCGACTGGAAGGGCGGCCGGTTCACGATGACCATCCGGCCGGGCACGAATGACCTGGGCACGATCCGACTGGCCCCCTCGCTGTTTCCGAACGAACCCTAATCCCGCACGGGTGTCAACGTGGCACGCACTTCAAAGCATCGCGTCGGTCGAGCCAATTCCGCCGGCTGCTTGTTCGCCCAGACGTGGATCGTCGCGGTCGTGCTTCTCACGGGTTGCGGCCCGACGCCGCCAGCCGTGTTCGACGTGAATCTCGAAGGACGCGACCGCGCTAGAATCACTCGCACCGACGTCGAGGCGATTCGCGAGACGATGGCCGGGCTGTTCGGCACGCCCGACGCGCCCGAGTTGCCCGAGGCGGCAAATCTCGATTCGGCGCGGCTTGCCCGAGCCGCCGGTCGANNGCGGGGCGGCCACTGGGGACTCTATCGACGGCATTGCGCGGCGTGTCACGGACTCGCGGGCGACGGCGCCGGCCCGCGAGCCGCCTTGTTCGAGCCGTACCCGACGGACCTTCGCCAGGGACGGTTCAAGTACACGTCGACCCGCGACGGCGGAAAGCCGACTCGCGCCGACATCAAGCGGACGCTGTCCGAGGGCGTGCCCAACACGACAATGCCGTCGTTCGCCCGGCTGGCCGAGCATGAGATCGACGTACTGGTCGAATACGTGGTCTATCTGAGTCTGCGCGGCGAAAGCGAAATCGCCGTGGCCCAGCTTGTCCTCGACGAACGCGAATATCTGNNTGGATTGCGACATGGTCAACGACGAGGCGGTCGAGCCGTTCGTCGAGCGATGGACAGAGGCCGATTCGCTGGTCGTCGCCGAGCAGGAGGCAGCCCGGGCGGCTCCAGCGATCGAAACGCTCGAGCAATGGGCCGCCTCGCTCGACCGCGGCCGAAGGCTCTTTGTCGAAAACCGGTCGCAGTGCATCCAGTGCCACGGACCCAAGGGGGACGGCGACGGCGAGGATAAGGAACTCTACGACGACTGGAATAAACCGAAAAAGGGGGTTTCGAATGCGCAAACCGAAGCCCTCGCGGGACGGTTCACCCTGCCGCTGCAACGGCTTCGGGCACGCAATTTCCACCAGGGTGTCTTTCGGGGCGGTGACCGCCCGATTGACGTCTATAGGCGCATCCACGTCGGAATCAAGGGGACGCCCATGCCGTCCAGCGGGCCGGACTCGGCGACCGAGGGCGTCTTCAGCCCCGACGAAATCTGGGACGTGGTCCACTACGTCTTGTCGCTCTCCGACAATTAGCCGATACTTATAACATGGCTACCGACTTGAAAATCAAAGAATCGCTTCCCGATCTGACCAACCGGATCGTGCAGACCTATATCGATCTCGGCACGATCAACCATCTGGGCCATTGTCCCTTGCCCAGCTACGACAAGGTGATTGCCGCGACCGAGGATCTCAAGGAAATTCTCTACCCGGGCTACCGCCGACGCAGCCGGCTGCACGCTGGAAACGTCATCTACCACGTCGGCGACCTGATCGACAGCATGCACGACATGCTTTCGATCCAGATTGCCCGGGCGATGTGCCACGGGGCGGGCATGAACCGCCAGTGCAACGCCGAACAGAAGGGTCATTTCGAGCAACTCGGCCGCCAAAAGGCGTTCGCTTTTCTCGACCGGCTTCCGGCCATTCGCGAAATCCTCGCCACCGACGTCCAGGCGGCCTACGAAGGCGACCCGGCCTGCAAATCGTTGGACGAGGTGATCTTCTGCTACCCGGGCGTTGAAGCGGTCAGTGTCTATCGCCTGGCTCACGAAATGCACGTGCTCGACGTGCCGCTCATCCCGCGAATGATGACCGAATGGGCCCACCGGCGCACCGGCATCGACATTCACCCCGGCGCGGTCATCGGGCGGTATTTCTTCATCGACCACGGCACGGGCGTGGTCATTGGCGAGACGTGCGAGATTGGCGAGTGGGTCAAGATCTACCAGGGCGTCACGCTCGGCGCGTTAAGCTTCTCGACCGACGAGCAGGGCAAGCTGGTCCGCGGCNNGGCCAGAAGCGCCATCCCACGATCGAGGACCGCGTGGTCATCTATGCCAACGCCACGCTTCTGGGCGGGCAGACGATCATCGGCCACGACGCCGTGATCGGCTCGAACACCTGGATCACACGGCCCATCGCGCCTAACACGACCGTCGCGCTCGAAAAACCGCGCCTCCGCGTTCGCGGCGGCGGACAAGACGAGTTTCGACCGGAATCGGAGGTTTCGTCGTGAGGACGAGTAACAGGTAGGGTGGGGCGATTGCGGCAAGGCATGTCGGAAACCCGCGAATTCTACGGTGAGACTTGCCGCAATCGCCCCGCCCTGCGATCTGGCGGAGCCAGTGGCACTCGGCGTTCTACTCGCGAGTCTCGTCGAACAGGTTGTGCTCGGGCCATTCTTGCACGGCGTCGACGGCGTCCCAAAACGCGCGATCCATCGCGCCGTAGAACTCGCCGCCGTTGGGACGCCGATTGAACAGCACGGCCCAAGCTATCCCGCGATGGCTCCGCACCACCATCGTCGCCGTCCCGTCGAGCGAGCCGTTGTGCGACCAATTCGATTCCTTCCAGTGCGGGCCGTGGCCGTCGGTCAGGCCGACCGACCAACCCAGTCCGTAGTGGCTGTAGCTCTTCGAGTCTCGGAAGATGCTGTCTTGAATCATGCGACGAACGCTGTCTTCCGAGAGAATCCGAGGCTCGCGGGTGCCCTCGAGCGACGTCACCAGTCGAAGCAGATCGGTCGTCGACGAGATCCAACCCCCGTGCGCGTCCATGGCCTCGATGTAGAAACCGCCGTAAGGCCGCGTCACCTCCTCGGCGACGTCCGGAAAGATCGATTTACACGTCTTGGTGCCCTCGGGCGCGTAATAGCACACCTCGTCATCCGCCCGTCCGGCAAGTTGCGTCTTTCCCATCTTCGTCCGTTCCGCGCCGAGCGGCTTGAGAACCACCTCGCGAACCGCCTCCTCGTACGTTTTTCCCGTGATCCGCTCGATGATGCGACCCAACATGCAGTATCCGAAATTCGAGTAGGCGTGTTTCTCGCCCGGCGTGAAATCGAGCGGCCGTCCCAGCATGAAGCGAATGATCGTCGTCGTATCGACCGGGGAGGCGGTCAATTCCATCATGGGCTTCGGCATGAACATCGGGTCGAACGAAACGCCGCGGTCGAATCCGCCCGTATGCATCAGGCAATGCCTGATCGTCACCTGCTTGAATCGGGGATCGATCGGCGCATCCTCGGGCAGCGGCTTGAGGTCGCCCAAATGCGACAACACGGGATCGTCCAGACGCAGCTTGCCTTGTTCGGCCAGCTTCAAGATCATGGCCGACGTGATCGGCTTCGAGATGCTGGCGATGCGAAACAAATCGTCGGGCTCGACCGGCTCCTGCTTCGCGACGTCGGCCCAGCCGAATCCGCGCGCGTACACCAACCGGCCGTCCTTCGTGATGGCCACCGCTCCGCCGGGAAGGTCCCACTGGTCCATGAAACGATCGACCGCCTCGTCGATGCCGATCAGGCTCTTCACTTTCTCACCTGTCTTCACCCTCGCTCCTTCCTCGCCGCGCGCGGCGGTCGCAATACAACAGAACAAAACAAACCATGCCAGAAACGGGGGGAAGATTCGCATCGGGGGGCTCCTCGTGGGGCGGGCGGCGAAGTGGGTGGGGACTTCGATTATAAGCAACCCAGACGGCCGCCCGCCAGTGGCTCAACACCCGACGTGCAACGGCCACGCCAATGTGCCCCGGCGGCGTAGTTCGCAATGGTGGATAGTGGCCAGTGGATGGTGGACGAGAATTTGCTGCACAGGCGTCTAATGCCAAATCCCTATTCCCCCTTCCATCCCTTCGCCTTGGGGGCAACCTAGAGTATCATTGAGACACGACGCCGCGGACGGTCCGCGTCGGCAAGCCAAATCGAAACACGAAACGCCCGATGCCCGAGCTTCTGCCCGTTGGAATTGACCTGGGAACCACGAATTCGGCCGTTGCGTGGGTCGACGCGACCGGGCGCACGGCGATGGTCCGCAACGCCGACGGCGAACTGCTCACGCCGAGCGTCGTTTTATTCGAAGACAGCCTGGTCATCGTCGGCAAGGAAGCGAGACGTCTGGCGATCGTCGAACCCGACCGCGTGGCCGAATGGGTCAAGCGCGACATGGGCCACGAGGTCTATTCGCGGCCCATTCGCGACGCCTATTTGCCGCCCGAAGTGATTCAAGCGTGCATCCTTCGCCGCCTCAAGGCCGACCTGGCCGACGCCCTGGGGCCCGACGTGGGCGTCGTCATTACGGTCCCCGCCTATTTCGACGAGCCACGCCGCAAGGCCACGGCCGACGCCGCCTCGATGGCCGGCATCGACGTGCTCGACATCGTCAACGAGCCGACCGCCGCCGCGCTTGCCTTCGGCGAATCGATCGGCTATCTGTCGGGCGGCGGCGACGTTGCCGGCGAGATGACCGTCCTGGTCTACGATTTGGGCGGCGGAACGTTCGACGTCACCCTGCTGCGACTAGCACCCGGCAATATTCAGTGCCTCGCCACCGACGGCGACGTGATGCTCGGCGGGCACGATTGGGATCTGCGGCTCTTCCATCACCTCGCGGGCGTGTTCCAACGCGAGCACGGAACCGACCCTCGCCGCGATCCGGTCAGCGCCGGGCGGTTGATGGAACAGGCCGTCGAACTCAAGCACGCGTTAAGTGCCCGGACCCGCGCGGCGGCGATCGTCCGGCATGGCGACAAATCGCTCGAAGCGACCGTCACGCGCGACGAGCTAAAGGAGCTGACGGCCGATCTGCTCGAACGCACCCTGCAAACGTCGCGCGAGACGCTCGCGGCGACCGGCATGACGTGGAAACAGATCGATCGGCTCCTGCTGGTCGGCGGCGCGACGCGGATGCCCATGGTCGTCGAGGCGGTCGAGAAACTCACCGGCTTGGTGCCCGACCGATCGGTCAATCCGGACGAGGCCGTGGCCCGGGGGGCGGCTCTTTATGCCCGCTACGTCCTTGCCGGCGGAACCAGGGATTCCGAGCAGGCGGCCCGCGAGGTCGGCTTCGCCGTGACCAACGTCAACGCCCACGGCCTGGGCATCCGAGGGATCGACCCGGCGACGCTCCGCGAGACGAACGTCAAACTCATTGCCCGCAACACGCCCCTGCCGGCAAGCCAAACGGAGAAGTTCACGACGAAGGCCGAAAACCAGCGGACGATCGTGATCGAAGTCCTTCAGGGCGAAAACTCCGACCCCGACGAGTGCGCGTCGATCGGTCGCACGGTGCTCGCCGACCTGCCTCCCGGCTTGCCCAAGGGCCATCCGGTCGAGGTCTCGTTCACCTACGAGACGAACGGACGCCTGGAAGTGCGGGCGGTCGTGCCGAGAACGGGGCGCGAGGTGTCGCTCTCGCTGCAACGTGAGGGAAGCCTGTCGGACGAGCGGCTCGACGAGTGGAAACCGCTGGTCGCGTCCGAGGCCGGATTCGACGCCTTCGAGGCCATGATCGCCGAGGCGCTCGAAGACTCGCTGCCGGTCGCAACACCGGCAAGCGATGCAATGCCCTCAAGCGTCGCAACTTCGGCGACCATCGCGCCGGCCGATCCTTCAACAGGCAAGAACGAGACGGGCGGCAAGACGAAGCAGCCCGAAGCCGCGACGTTGCGAAGCGCCCCCACGCCGCTCTCGACCCCCTTGCGATCGGCCCCCTCTCCGATGCCGCTCGACGCAAGAACGATCGTCGAGCCGGCCTCGCGGGAGGACCATTCAAGACAATCCGCCTCGCCGACGGCGCTTGGCGTGCAAACGGTCGCTTCGTCGTCCGCCGCGCGTCCCCTGTCGCGATGGCTCGTTCTGCTGTTTCTCTGGTTCACCTCTGCCGTCGCCGGACTCGCGGCGGGTTACTCGGTCCTGGCATGGTGGAAACCCGACCAATTCCCTCCGCCCTGGNNGAAAATGGCCATTTCGGGACTTGAAATCGCCCCGGCCGGTATGGTATCACATGGTCGACGCGCCCATTGCGCGTTGGCGAGCCGACCGGCTCGTTGTCCCGATCCTGCTCCCGAAACGAGGTCCATGCGTCCATGTCGACCGACCAACCCGAATTGCAGACGGACGTGGCCATCGCGATGGTGGCCACCTCGAGCGCCAGACTACCCGACGCCTCGCGCGTCCTTGCCGCGTGCGGCGTCAAGGGCGCGGCCAAGGGCGGGCTGCTCGGCTCGATTTTCGGACGAAAGCCCGCGCCGTCCGACGAGCACCAATGGGAGGACGGCAACCTGGTTTTTCCTTTGCGCGGTGCGTTCGCGGCGATCTCGCTGATGCCGGCCCCTATTCCTTGGTCGGGTTTAGAGGGTCCTTGCGCCACGGCATGGTGGTGGCCGGAAGCAACCGAGCAAATGCAGCGGCACACGAATCACTTCCTCGTCACCATCCTCGGCGGCGACATTGAACCGATCGAACGGCGCGTCGTTCTCACGCGCGCCGTCCGCGAGGGGGTTCGCGGGACGGATGCCGTGGGCGTTTACTGGGGCGAGGGAACCCTGGTGCATGAACCGGACCATTTCGCTCGCATGGCAAAATCAGTGAGCGTCGACGACATTCCGGGCCCCTTGTGGATCGACGTTCGAGTCGAGCCAAACGCGGATGGCTCGCACCGTTGCTTCACGACGGGGTTGGCGCCTCTGGGCTTCATGGAGATCGAGGTCCGGAAATCCGGTTTGCAGCCCAGCGAGCTGTTCGAGTTTGTCGGAGATTCGGCGTGCTACATCGTCAATCGACGCATGCAGATTCCCGACGGCGACACCATGGGTCGGACGGCAACCGAGAAATACAAGGTTCGGCACGGCGAGTCGATGTTCGACCGACCGACGGTAATGCAGTTGGTGATGGAGTGATCCGGCCGAGAAGGACCGCTCCATCTCCATGCGAATGCTCCTGAAGCCCCCCGGAAGGTGCTTCACGACCGGTGAAAAGCTCGCTGCCGCCGGCGTCGATAAATCGTTGCACGGTCGTCGCTTGCGCCTCGGGCCGGCGCGGCGTCGCGAACAATTTGGGTTGAGCGGAAGTCCGCGTGGTTGGCGGCGACAAAAAAACCTCGCGGCCCGAAAAAACCGGCCTTGACCCGCTTTCCGAAACGCGATATTCTCGCCCCCTCATCAAGAACAAAACAGGTCGCCGACAACGTGTTGGCGGCCGAACCATAGGAAAGTTGTCGATCCACGTGGACGGGTCTGCACGGGACCGCTCCCTTGGGAGCGTGTCTGCGGACCACGAAGCACACTACCGCACGCATGGAGGCGTCGGTAGGCTTCGATTTTTTGAACCGTCGCTCGTTATAAGCAATCATTTGGCCGGCAATGCGTTCGGCCGAACCGGGCGACCAATCGCTCCCGGAAAAGAGTAACGTCCTTAGCCCCCCTGGGACGTGCCCTTTCCGGGGGCCTTTTTTTTGCGCGAAACCAACCCGGCCGCGAATGAGCCCGGATTACGCAAATGGCGGGCGTCTTGTCGACACCCGCCATTCTCGATTCTACCCATCTTGCTTCGTCCGACGGTCGTCGGTCGGATCACGCCGTGGCGAATTCGGCTTGCCGCTCGCGGAGTTGGCTTTGAAGCCGCTCGACCAGGCTGCTATGCATCTGGCTGACGCGGCTTTCGCTCAGATCGAGCGTCGCGCCGACCTCTTTCATCGTCAACTCCTCGTAATAGTAGAGGATGATGATGAGCCGTTCCTTGCGGTTGAGCCCCTTGGTGACCAGACGCATCAGATCGTTTTTCTGAACTCGCCGCGTGGGATCCTCGCCGCGTTGGTCCTCGAGGACGTCGATTTCGCCCACGTCTTTCGCCCCGTCGGTCTCGGACCATTTCTTGTTGAGGCTGACCTGGGTGACCGCCTTGGCGTCGAGCATCATTTTCTCGACCTCCGTCAGGCTGATTCCCAT
>DOEZ01000044.1 GCA_003532715.1 Planctomycetaceae bacterium | reverse complement strand
CGCCCAGTTTTTCCAGACCATTATACTCAACAACTTGCGTCGCGCAGCCGCCGTAAAACAAACTTCAAACTACTGTAATACGGTTTAACGCCATTAGCCTGTTGGGCAGCCGCCTCGGCCTGCTGCTCCGGGGTCCACGGCTCGAAAGTGTAACAGGTGTCTGCCTGCTATTCCGGGGACGTCTTATCCGTTATGGGGATGTACGCAACTTTGGAGGACGCTCGCCTTCTTGCGCTCTGAGAATGCCAGCGGCTGCGTCGCTACGTTATGGGATGCGGAAAACCACGAATCACCAGCCGTGCCAATCTTGCCGTACATGGAAACTACCCGTCATCACTGGTATTGTCAATACTGGTGATGTGTACCCGGAATCTCCACTCTTCTTTGCCCTTCCGGAATCCCTTTCGCTTTGCATTGAAATCGCTCTGCAGGGTTTCGACGCCTATGGGTTTCTTATGGCAGCGTGTCTTTGCCTCACACCTTCCAGAAAGTCTCGATAACATCTCGCGTTAGCATGGGCCTCGCCTTTCAAAGTGATTGCAGCCGCATCCTCGTCTCGGATCGGTTCGTACTTAACTCGATACCGCAAACCACTGTCACTCATGGAGGCGTATCGGTCCCAAAGTCCGTCAATCGTCGAACGGTTTGGGCCGCCAGCCATGGTCGTATCCAGAAATTGATCCAATTCCCGGAGCGATGAGTAAGAAGCGTACCAGGACGGCATCGCCTCGCCATGAAGATTACTGGTCCAGTAGACGAGGACCGCCCATTCGAGTTCAGATGCGTCATTCGGCGGGTACAAGACTAAGCTGTCAACCTTTGTGCATATCGATCCCGCAAGGCGTGCCCTTTGACTCTGATAAACGATCACCACGCACAGGACAACAACACCTGCAAGAACGGCGCAAAGTGTCGTGTAAATCAGAACTCGCGTGATATTCGGTCGGCGTGCCATATCCAATCCCCCGTGAACCGTTACCTGTTACTCGGCTCGCCGCCATCTACTCCCAACAAACCGGGTCGCGATCGTCGCGGCTCGCCCAGACCTCAGTGTCCGGGAATTCCTTGGCCAGGACGTCGGCCAGGGCTTCGACGGCGAAGCGTTCGCTGGCGAAATGGCCGGCCAGCAGCAGACCCATGCCGGTTGCTTCGGCTTCGAGGCAGGTGTGGAACGACGTTTCGCCCAGCAGCATCGCGTCGCAGCCCGCCCGGCGCGCGTCGGCCAGCAGCGACCCGGCCGCGCCGCAGCCGACGGCCACGGTTCGCACGCCCAAGTCGGTTGGGCCGACACGGCCGATCGTGTCGATCGCGAGAAACTGCTTCACGCGGTCGGCCAGCCGTTCCAACGTGATCTCTTCGGCCAACCAGCCCCAGCGGCCCGTGCCCAGGCCATCATCGCCCGGCACCAGCGGGCTGATGCCGCGCAGACCCAAGCCCTCGGCCAGACGCTGGTTGATCCCCTGCCGGGCCGAGTCGAACGCGGTGTGCGGGCTGTAGACGCTCGTGCCCGCGCCGATCAAATCGAGCAACATCGCGCCGGCCGGCTCGGCGTCGGTCAGCCGCCGGGTCGCCGTGAACAACAACGGATGATGGGTGACGATCAGATCGACGCCCTGGCGAATCGCCTCGGCCACGGTCGTGGGCGTCACCGTCAGGCACGTCATCGCCCGGGCAATGATGTGGTTCGAGCGACCGACCAACAACCCGACGTTGTCCCACTCCTCGGCCAGTCGGGCCGGAGCGAACCGTTCGAGAAACGCGGCGAAATCGGCTACGTTCGGCATGGCGATATCCTCGATAGCGGTCTCTTCTTCACGCCTTCTCGCGAGGACGGTTCTCTCACAAAGGCACAAAGGCACGAAGAATTGTTTTTGACAACAACGTGATTACTCAGCCGTTCAAAGTGGCTTTCAGGATCGGAAAAAAGGGAAAGGGGAAAGAGGGAAAAACTCATTGGTTTCTTGTTCTGGGTGACGTTGAGGTCATTCAACGCCTTTTCCATTTCTCCCCTTTCCCCTTTTTCCGAATCGTGGGACCGAGACGTCGTTCGGCTGAAGCGTTGCGAAACAACAACCAAACTCTACTCTTCCGCGGCCGTTTTCGGCTCTTCCGGCGGTCGCGAGTCCTGTTGCCGGGGGTTGGCGATTCCCTTACAATACCGTGGACCCCGCTTCGAGGAAAGATCAACGGGGGACGGTTCCCTTCGAATCCACTGGGTATCAACATGCTCAACGCCGTAATCATGGCTGGTGGCGCCGGCACTCGTTTTTGGCCCGAAAGCCGCACGACGCGGCCAAAGCAGCTTCTCGGCATGATGGGCTCTCGGACGATGATCCAGGCGACGGCCGACCGGCTGGGCGATTTGGCGCCGCCCGAGCGAACCTACGTGGCGACGACCGCCGTGCTGGCCGACCAGATCGCCGCCGCGCTGCCCGAGTTGCCGCCCGGGGCGATTCTCGTCGAACCGTGCAAGCGCGACACGGGGCCGTGCATCGGCCTGGCCGCGGCGGCTATTTTGCGGAAAGACCCCGACGCGATCATGGCCGTCATGCCGTCGGACCACGTGATCGGCCCGGACGAAACGTTCCAGGAGGCGATTCGCTTCGCCGCCTCGCTGGTCGAGGAGGATCGCCGCCGGCTGGTCACCTTCGGCATTCGGCCGACGTATCCGGCCGAGACGTTCGGCTACATCGAGCGGGCCGAGCCGCTGACCGGCGACGCCCGGAAGACCAAGGACGAGCCGGCCGCGTTCGCCGTCAAGAAGTTCCACGAAAAGCCCAAGGCCGACGTGGCCTCGCGCTACATCGAGTCGGGCAATTTCTATTGGAACGCGGGCATCTTCGTTTGGCGGGCCGACACGATTCTCGAGACGATCGCGAGGTTCCAGCCGAAGATGATCGAACGCCTCGAGCGCATCGCCGACGCTGCCGGCACGCCCGAGGCCGACGAGGTGCTGCAGCGCGAGTTCGCCCTGATCGAGCCGATCTCGATCGACCTGGGCGTGATGGAGCGGGCCGAGAACGTGGTCGTCGTCGAGGCGCCGTTCGAGTGGGACGACGTCGGCAGTTGGCGGGCACTCGAACGGCTCGGCCGCCCCGACGCCGACGCAAACGTCATCGACGCCGGGCGGCACATCGGTCTGAAAACGACCGGGTCGATTATCCGCGTCCAAGAGCTGGGCCATTTGGTCGTGACCATGGGCGTGAAGGATCTCATTGTCATCGTGACGCCCGACGCGACGCTTGTCGCGGACAAACACGACGAGGAATCGATCCGCAAAATCACCCAAGAGCTACGCGACCGCGGCTGGGCCGAGTATCTGTAGGGATCGAGCGTCGCTACGCGACGCACCTTGGATCTGGGGGGAACTCGGTCCGTGGACTGAAGTCCACGGCTACCTTCACAACGTCGCTACGCGACGGATGAAGTCCGAACGCGGCCGCGCTACCGCTCGAGTGCGTCGAGGCGTTTCTGGGCCGACGGCTGTTTATCGCTTTCGGGATACTTCGTCACGAGTTCGCGATAGAGCTTTTTGGCCTGGTCGGTGTTCTTGAGCGCCTCGAACGATCGGGCGGCTTCGTAGGTGGCGTCGGCCTGCCATTGCGGAAGTTCCTGCTCGTCGTAGATCACTTGGTAGAACGTGCGAATCGCCTCGTTGTGCTTCTCCTGGCGAGCGAGGAGTTGGCCTAGTAGGAACCGAGCCCGGGCCGCCGGTTCCCCGCCCGTCTTGCCGGGGACGGCGGCGTAGAGTTGGGCCGCTTCGTCGAGCCGGCCGAGTTGCTCCTGAGCCCGGCCCTGTTCGAGGAGGATTTCAGGCAGATAAGGCGAATCGGGCTCTTCGCCGGCGCCCTTCGTAAGCAAAACGAGGCTCTTGTCCCACTGGTTCAGCCGGGTCGCCGCTTGTCCGGCCTTCAGCAGCGCGGCGGCGCGCAAGTGCTTGTCGGCCGGCTTGGCCGACATGGCCAACATCCGCTCGTAGGCCGCCAGGGCAGCCTCGAACTGCCCTCGCCGCGCCAAGGTCTCACCTTCCATGAAGGCGGCGTCGACGACCAGCGCGCCTTGTGGAAACTCCTTTTGCTGGGCGGCGAAGGACTCGAGCGCCTTGTCGAACTGCTTCATTTCGAGGTACGAACAAGCCAGCTTGTGCAACGCCCGCTCCTTGAGAAACGGGTCGGTTGTTTTCGTGGCGACGTCGCGATAGGTCGTCAGCGCCACGATGAAGTTCTGTCGGTCGTACTCCAGTTCGGCGGCGTGAAACAGGCTCTCGGCCGCCAGAACGCTGTTCGGATGGATTCGAGCCAGCTCCGAGAACCGCTGAGCCGCTTCGCGCGGCTTGTCCAGGCTTTTCAGCGTCCACGCCAGTTCATAGAGCGTCTTGTCCGCGCCGGGGTATTTGGGGTCTTCGTCGAGCAACGCCTCGAACGCGACGACCGCCTGATCGAGTTGTCCCAGGCCGATCCGACACAGCCCGAGAACGTACAAGGCGTCGGACTTCTCCTTGCCGGACGGCTTGGTCGCCAGAAAAGCCTCGATGTCCTCGATGGCCGGTTCGAACCGGTTCAACTGTTGGCTCGCCGTGCCACGCCCGAAACGTGCTTGGGGAATCAGGCTGTGTTCGGGGAAATCCGAGATCAGGCGGTCGAACGTCTTCTGGGCCTCGGCGTACTCTTGCCGGCTCAATCGGGCCCAACCCAACCCGAACAGGGCGTCGGGCACGAACGAACTCTTCGGCCAGTTGCGAAGCATTTCTTCGTACACGCCGATGGCCGCCGCCATGTCGCCGTCGTTGTAGGCCAGCTCGGCCAGCCAGTAGTTCGCCTGATCGAGCAGGGCGCTTTTCGGAAAAGTCGCGACAAGCCGCCGGATGACCGTTCGTGCCTGGGCATGGTCGCCTTTGCGGCGGAGAGCGTCGGCCAGAACGAGCATCGCGCTGTCGGCCTGCCGCCACCCAGGATCGGCCCGCAGCGACGAATCGATCGCGGCGACGGCCGCGTCGAACTGCCGCATTTCGACCAGGCTGCCGCCCAAGAGGTAGTACGCCTCGGCTTGGGCCGTCTTTGAACGCAACCGGCCGACGATTGGCCTGATCGCGTCGACGACTTGCGGGTAGTTCTTCTGCATGAAGAGAATCAACCCTCGCCGCAGTTGCCACGTGGGAAGGTCGGGATGGTTGGGATAGCGTCTGACCAGGTCTTGATAGCGGCGCTGCGCTTCGTCGAGCCTGTCGAGTTGCAACTCGGCTTCCGCCGCGACGGCCACGACGTCGGGCAACAGGCTGCTCGACGCATGGCTCTCGAAGAACTGNNTGCTCGGCGTGGTTCAAGGCCGAAGCGTAGTCCTCCAACTGCAACGCGGTGAACGCCGCCATGTACATGGCCGAGTCGGCGACCGGGTTGCCGGGGAATTTTCTGGCGACGTCGGCATAGAGCGTGACCGATATGTTGCGAAGCTTGGGCGTCTCGTATGTGGCGTCGGCCAGATCGAGACGCAACTGGGCTTCCATCGGACTCCCGCCCGCCTCGGAAAGCGTCTCTTCCAGAAGCGCGATCGCCTCGTCGGGCTTGCCCTGTTTCAACAGGCTTCGCGCGCTCCAGTGGGTGGCCTCGGGCAACGACGGGCCGCGCGTCGCGATGATCTTGCTCAACACGGACCGCGATGCGTCCCAGTTCTCCGCCAGAAAGTAGCACTTTCCGGCGGACAGATTGGCTTCTTCGATGCGGGACGACTTGGGAAAACGGCCGGCCAGCGAGGCGTAGAGCTCGGCCGCCGGCGCGTATCGCCTGAGTTGGGCGAGGCAAGCCGCCTGTCGCATCAGCGAATGGTCGGCCAGGTGAAAATCGTCGCGAGCGGCCGCCTTCGCGAACCAAACGGCGGCCTGCTGGAATTGGCCCGTTCCGAAAAATGTCTCGCCGCGCCGCATCGAGACTTCGATGGCCTGCGTGTGGTTGGGGGCGACGCTCAGAAACCGATCGTAGGTCGCGCCGGCCGCCTGGAACTCGCCCAGTTCCTCCTGGGCGACGCCCAGGGCGTAGAGCGCGTCGGGTAGAAGGGGACTCTCGGGGAACTCGTTCACCAACCGATCGTAGAGCTTGGCGGCATTCTGCTTGTCGCCGAGCGAGTAGTCGCATTCGGCTCGATAGTAGAGCGCCTGCGGAAGATAGCGTCCCTTCGGAAACTCGCGCAGCAGCGTGTCGAGCGTCTTGACGGCCTCGGTGTATTGCTCGCGCTGGCCGGCGCGGCCCAGGCTGAATTGGGTCGCGCCCAGGTAGAGCAAGGCCGCGTCGCGAAACGGATGTTCGGGGTACTTCTGAATGACTCGATTCAGCGCGGCGAGCGCCTTGTCGTATTGTTTCGCCTTGAGATAGCAGATGCCCAGATTCAACGTGGCGACCGGAACGTCGGAATGCTCCGGGTTTCGTTCCAGGAAATCATTCCACGCCGCCACGGCCAACTCGAACTGGTTGCCGCGCTGCAGTTCGGCCGCCGCGCGATATTGCTGGTTGCCCGCCGCCGTCGAATCTTGGGCCGGCAACTCGCTGCAAACGAGCGACAACAGAACGACGACGAACGCCGTCGTCGCGCAACCCGATCGCCCTTGGCGAGTTAACTTCATGCGTAATACCTCGACTCTTCCTGTCCCGTCGGCGGCCAATCGACACGCGAAGGCATGGCACGACTTCCCGCTCTCGGCGAACCAACCCGCGGGGGAACACGTTCTTCATGACCGGCGACGGGAGTCTTGCCCATATCCATTATCGTACCAAACAGCAAGTCGGCTCGCCACCCGATCAGGCTTGCCGATTCATGCAACCGGCGGCTCGTCGAAAACCCGCGCGTCACGATCGCCCCGAAT
>DOEZ01000548.1 GCA_003532715.1 Planctomycetaceae bacterium | reverse complement strand
TTGCGGCATGGCGTCTTTGCGTTAAGTCGACTCCGCGTCATCCGATCCGGTCGCCTCCCTTGGTTTTCCGAAGGCCCGCTCGGCTTGTGTTTTCTTGTCTTCATCATCGCAGTTCATGCTATGCTCGAGCAAATCTTGTTTCAAGCCGTCGGGGATAAGACAAAGATCGTCGGGACGAAGTTCGCGGAACTGCCGGCCCGCGAACAGGCGAGCGGCGCCTTCCCTCTGACGGTTCGTCAACTCCACGTCCCCGATGGCCTTGAGGATCGCGTCCGTCGAATGAAGCAGCAAGAGTTCTTCCGCCGCCGATTCGTAGTAGGGGAACCCCGACCACGGCCCCGCTCCCGAACCGAACCAGTTCAGTAAGGCCAGAATGCGTTCGCCTTCGTCGGGGAACTGGTTGGTAAGGGCCGTATTCATGGTCCGAATCGCGTCGGCATCGAAGAATATTGGCCGATCGGGCCAGTAGGGCGTCAGGAAGGCCGGCATCTCCGTCAGCCATCGATCTCGCGATGGGTTGGATGGGCGCTCGTGCCGCAGTAAGCCGTCCCTCTCCTTCCTGGGCCCTTCGACACCGCGCACGGCAAGCCACTCGATGAGAAAGTTGGCGCTGTCCTGCGTCAATAATCCGTCGCCTTTCCACGGGCCGTCCGGCCAGCGCAGGCTCCGCCCGTGATGAAAACTCAAAGAAGCGATTCGGGTGTCGTTTCGATAGAACTCAAGCGTCGGATCTCCGCAACACAGGCAATGGAAACCGCTTTCGTCCGGATCGATCCGAATTCCCTGGACGACTTTTGCGACTTCCTGGGCATCGCGCACGTCGAGAAGCGTTTCTTCCTTGTCCGGTTCGTTACAACATGTCCCCTCGGCGCGAACGCGCAGCCGGGTTGCTCCCCGCAAGGACTCATGAAGCGACGTGGTCCAGTCCTTGCTCACCTCGGGCTGGCATCCGGCCAAAAAAACGATTGCCGCCATCGCCGATAGTCTTCGTTTCATCGTGCCGTTCACCTTGTTTCGGGGCGACGCAAGGCTGTGTTCGCTTCCCGTGATCTTGTCCTTTTTTAACGCAAAGGCGCAAGGACGCGGGGACGCAAAGAAGTCCAGAAAGAGTCGTCGCGTCTTCGCGTCATGGCGTCTTTGCGTTAAAAAACGAATCGGATCAACGGGGCCGGGAGTCTTCACTTTCGACACCTTGTGTCTTCTCTTCACCTTCCATAATCGAGTACTTCGAGGGATACAAGACCTGGAGTTCGAACGAACCAGGGGGAAAAGCATTGGCCAATTTCACCGCCTCGCCATCCCGAACGATAACACCGTCCTCATCTTCCACAATAAGACGCCAAGCGACACTTGATTCTCCACCGAGGACAACCGTGGGCTTTCCATCCGTTGCTGATACTCCGCGAAGAACAGAGAATACGGGCTTATCCTTTGACCCCTCGGTGTACACAGAAAGACCCTGGGCAGGCACGCCATGAACGTTCCCCGATATCGACTCGAGCGTGAATGAAGAGCTTAGCAGGCTGCCATGCTGGGTTACGGACATCTGAGGGTATTTGTCTGATTCGAGACTAGTTTTCTTATGGAGCGTAACGACAATTGGTGCAGAATTGGTCTCGTCCTGCAACTCCCGCTTTTCACTAATGCACGCACCGAAAACGAGAAGAGAACTCGCCGCAAGAACCGGGCCAAGCATTGTCTTGGTCATATCACCCGCCTCCCAGGAAAGCCGTTTCACCCTAGGTGAATAATCTTAACCCAAAGTCGCAAGGACGCGGAGACGCGAAGACGTTACGAAAAAGTCGTCGCGTCTTCGCGCCATGGCGTCTTTGCGTTAAAGAGGCCGCGTTCGCCCCCATCCTACTCGGCCCGCTCGATTTTCACTTGCGCCCGCAGGCCGTTGTTTTCGAAGGTCAGGCCGAAGTCGGCTTGGCGGAACCGGCCGATCAATGGCACGGCGACGGGGCCCGATTTCGGCTCGCCCGGATGTCCATGGACGGTCGATTCCATGGTTTGCCAGTCGTCGTTCCAGACGTAGCGGCCGCCGCCGGGACAAACGAGCCGCGTTCCCCATATCCGCTCGTGAATCGCGACCGGATCGGCGTCCGGATAACGCGCGTGCCATTCGTTGAGGATGGGCAGGTTGTTCCAGGCCGCTCGTTGCATGGCTTGTTGATACTCGTGCCCGGTCAGGTGTTCGACCACGTCCAACATGCCCCGATCGACGCGGAGGGCAACGCTCTTGCCGAGCCACGGTTCGTCGGGCGGGCTTGCGGCGGCGACCCCGGCGACGTCGGCCGTGTTCGCGGTGTCTTTGGCCGATTCTTTCGCCGCAACTTCCGCGGCTGGCTCGGGCGTTTGCGTCGCGGCCTCGCGGCGTTGTTTTTGGCGCGCCAATGCCCGTCGAAGCACGTCCTCGTCGAACGACGCGATCAGCGCGTCGCCCGAAGCGGCGTAGAAGGCCGTGTAGTCGCCATCGCCCCCGTGGAGCCCTCGGGCCCGTGGGGTTGTGCTCACCTTGACGTACGAGTCGCCCTCGCGGTCGATCGTTTCCCAGGTCAACATGCCAGGGGCCGTTTGCTCGAGCCAGCCACGGAAGGCGGCAAGGAACCCGACCAGTTGGAATCCGTTGGCCACTTCGGCCTGCACGGCAACCGGCGCGCGATGGAAGTTCTTGAAGAGGAAGTCATTTCGCGACGGTTCGTCCGACGAGTGTTCGGCAAGCTCTTTCCAAAACGGTCCCTCGTCGACGTACAGCGAAAGGCTCTGGCCGAGCCAGCCCAGCCCCATTCCCGCCTTCATCGCGCCGGCCCAGTTGTCGGCGCCGCGAAAATGGCGTGACTTCTTGTTCAAGGCCACGACCAGTTGGAGCAACGCGTCGTGCGGATCGCCGGCGCGGGGCTCGAAGGTCGCGCCGGCCGTCAGGTCGATAAGGTCGCGATAGACCGT
Organism: Planctomycetaceae bacterium; assembly: GCA_003532715.1. GTDB lineage: Bacteria > Planctomycetota > Planctomycetia > Pirellulales > Thermoguttaceae > UBA11386. The sequence continues at coordinate 9,431 of DOEZ01000548.1, read as the reverse complement.
ACCGGCGATCAGCGGCATGACGGTCAGATCGCTGGCCAACTGTCCGTCGGAAACCTTGATGCGAAGCGCGATCGGGTCGAAGCCGACGGTCCAGTTGCGTTGGTAGCCGTCGCGCCATCGTTCGTAGCCTTCGGCCTCGGCCTTGGCGACCTCGGTCATCGGAATCTCGGCGATCGGGGTCAGAAAGCCAAGCGAGCCTTGGGTCGACGATACCACGCCGGCCGGCGAAAGGGTGAGACTGCCCTCCTCGCCGATCGACAGACGCGTGTGGATGGTCCCCTGGGGCGACTTCTCCCGGGCAAGCGTGTCGGCCTGGGTGGCCTGGAGTTCGGCGAGCATCGCTGCAATGCGCGTTCGGCACGACGTGGCAATCCGCCAACGCGGCCCGCACCAGCGGCGAATGGTGGCGTCGGTGATCACGATCAGGGCCGTTTCGTCGTCGTCTCCGAGGGGATAGCGTCCGCGAAAGAACCGATACTCGGGCGTTGTCGTGATGTCCGGAGCGTGTCGGCCGCGGACCTCGGCCAGTCGCTCGATCTGATAGGGCGAATTGGTCAAAACGACCGCGTCGTCGAGCGCGACGAGATAGCTGCAAATCGTCCGGTCGGGCGAACGGACCAGACGGTATTTCAGCCCGTCGATCTGGCCCGACGACGTTTCGACGTCGGGTGTTGCGGCGGCCGTCGCGCCTACTTGGGCGGCCAGCATTTGGGCCAGCAGGGCCGGACGATCGGTCTCGAACAAGACGGCCACGTCGGTGCCCGTGCGATAGTAAGGGTCCGAACCGGTCAGCGCGACGCTCTTTACCATGTGGGGGCCCAGCAATCGGGCCGCCGTGCCCATCGAACAGCCCAGTTGGTGTTCGTAACGTTGTTGCGTTCGCGCGTCCTCGGCCCGCGGCTCGATCGATCGCAGCACCGGCGTGCCCAATTCGATCGCCTCGTCCGCCAAACGCGCGGCCGCGGCGAACGAAGCGAAGAACACCACATGCTGGTCGGCCGGAATGTACTTGGCCAGCGGATCATGCTTGGGATCGAGGCCCTCTGTCAGCACGCTCCAGTCGATTTCCTCGACGGTAATGCCGCGGATCGAGTCGAGCGGCACGTTCTCGACCTCTTCGCCGCGCAACAGCAGTTCGCGATTGAGTTGCAGATTCTCGGCGACTCCCCGCCCACCGGTGAACATCGCGTACGTTCGATCGAGTTCCCTGCGACGCCACCAATCGTCAGTCGGCGCCGAGATGGCGGTCAGGGCATCCGCGCTCTTGTGTTTCACGGCCAGTGCCTGATGTCGAAACCAAGCCGCGCCCGGTATGCCCTGATCGCATAGGTTGCGGTAGTGCGTTTCGTTGGCGTTGAGGAACGCCGCCTTGGCGGCCGGATCGGCTTTGGCCGCCGGAATCGTGAAACGCAGGGCGACCATCCGTCGCTCGTTCGGATGGGGCAGGTAGATCCGGCCGGTCACGTCCGTGCCTTTCGGCCCTTCGACATGGATCCTGATTCGGTCGAGAAGCGTCGCGTAGGGGACCCATAAAGGAAACCTGCCGCCCTCGTGGGCGAGGTATGCCTCGGCATCGCCGTCGACGACAATTCGCGGCACCAGGTCGGCGTAACTCGCATTCCGGGAATCCTCGGTCGAACTGGGCAACTTGCCGTCGATGAGGTCGACCGCGCGGAGCGGCGTTTCGTAGTAGGCCAGTTCGGCCCGGGCTGCCGCCGCGGTCGAAATGGCCGCCACGGCCAAGGTCAGGCGAAGCAATGCGTTCATCACGTTACCCTTTCTTGAATCGAGTTGGTTGCCCATGTCTCCGGGCGACGGATAGTAGTGAATATAACGAACGATTTCTGAATGAAAACCACGGGCGGACGCCACAAGTGGGGTGCGCATAAACGGTCCACCCGGCAGAGTGTCCCGGTCGTCGGCAAAAATCGCATCTTTTGCCCATGTCGATGCTTGAATAGCCGGCGAAGTGAGGCGACAATGGGGCTTATCAGCGGGGCGGTTTGCCTACCCGCCGGATTCGGCACAACTTCACCGAAACACACACCTTCCGTCTTCGCCCTTAAGGAGTTCTTCGCATGAGACACCTTGCTATTGGTTTCGTCCTCTGTTTCGTCGTATCGTGCTTGATGGGCCTGCCCGCGGCCGTGCGTGCGGACGTTGCTTTCGCTTCTGCCGTCGGCAACGACGATGCGACCCCGGCGAGCGAGGTGAAGGACAAGAAGGCCGAGAAGAAGAAGGCGAAGAAGAAGGCGTCGGACGAGGCGGCCAAAGAGGAGAAGAAGGACGAGAAGAAGGACGACGCCAAGGCGTGCGACAAGACAGTCGAGGCGGCCAAGGACGCGCCCAAGGAGGACGAGGCGAAGAAGGGCGAGACCAAGAAGGACGAAAAGAAGGACGCGGCTCCCAAGGCACAAGCCGCGAAGCCCGCGCAGCCTGCCGCGCCGAAGCCGCCGGTTCACGAAGTCGAGGCAGGTCCGTTCCAGGTCACCGTCGAGTTGAAGGGGGTGTTCGAAGCCCGCGAAATGGCGGAAGTCAGCATCGAGGCCAAGCAGTGGTCGCAGTTCTCGGTTCTCAAGGCGGTCGAACACGGCAAGAAGGTCAAGCAAGGCGACCTGTTGATCGCGTTCGATCCCGAGAAGATCGATCGGGCAATCGACGAGCTGCGGCGGCAGGTGAAGCTGAGCGACATCGGCATGCGAAATCTGAAAGAGCAACTTGACGCGACGGAGAAGCTGGTCCCGATGGACCTCGAAGCGGTCGATCGGCGGCAACGCATCGAAAAGGAGGACTACGACCAGGCGATGAAGGTGGATGTCCCCCTGGTTAAGGAGAGCGCGGCGTTCTCGCTGAAATCGTCGGAAGAATCGCTCGCCTATGCCAAGGAAGAACTCGAACAACTCGAGAAGATGTACAAGGCGGACGATCTGACCGACGACACCGAGGAGATCATTCTCCGTCGGGCTCGCTTCCAGGTGGCCATGGGCGAATTCTCGCTCAAGCTGGCCAAACGGCGCTATGAGGAGGCGATGAAGTTCTCGCTTCCCCGCCAGTTGGAGTCCCTCGAAGACTCGATGACGCGATCGACGTTGAGCAATGAGAAGTCAAAGATTCTTCTACCGTTGACGCTGACCAAGAGCAAGCTGGAATGGGAGAAGGCCCAGATCGAGCGCGAGGATCTCGACAAACGGCTCAAGGAGCTTTTAGCCGACCGAAGGTTTATGACCGTGAAGTCGCCCGCCGACGGCATTGTGTACTACGGCGAGTGCGTCAAGGGACGTTGGACGGGCACGACCTCCGACACGTCCTTTCAGCCCGAAGCGACCGTTCCGACCAAGAAGGTCATTATGACCGTTCTCAAGACGCGCCCGTTGATCATCCGTTCGGCCGTAGCCGAAAACGAAATCCGCCAGGTTCGCGAGGGGCTCAAGGGCAAAGTGAAGCCGACGGCCTTCCCCGACGTCCGCTTCGAGGCCGTCTTGGCCGAGGTGGCCTCGGTGCCCGACGCCGGCAACCAGTTCCCCGTCAAGCTCATGGTGACCGACCGCGTGACGGTCAACGTCATGCCGGGCATGACCTGCACGGCCAAGCTGGTCGCCCACGAGCGAGAGGACGCCCTGACCATTCCGCCCACCGCCCTGGGCACCGATCCGCTGGACGAGACCAAGTATTTTGTCCATCTCGTCGACAAGGACGGCAAGAGTGAGAAGCATCCCGTCAAGATCGGCGAGCGAACGGCCAAGGCGATCGAAATCCTCGAGGGCCTTTCGGCCGGCGATAAGGTTCTGTTGGCTTGCCCCAACGACGCGGGCAAGAAGAAGCCGGAAGTGAAGAAAGAAGAGAAGCCCGAGCAAAAGTCCGAGCAGAAGCCCGACGAGAAGGTCAAACCAAAGACGGAAGACAAGAAATAGGTGACGGCACGCACATGACACGTTTGCACCCGATGATGGGCCGTCCGAGCCGGGCTTTTCCGGTCGTCTTGTTCCTGGTGGCGGCCAGTTTGGCGTCTTGGACGGCGGCCGGCGAACCGGAGCGGTTCGACCCAACGCTGCCGCGCGCCAAGCCGATCACCCCGCCGACGGCCGAGGCGATCGACGAGGCCATCGTCCGCGGAATCGACTTCCTCTTGGCACGGCAGGAGAAGAACGGCGCGTGGGGCTCGGCCCAACAGACCAAGGGCTACAACATCTACGCGCCGGTGCCCGGCGCCCATCACGCCTTTCGGGCGGCGGTGACCTCGCTTTGCATCTCGGCCCTGATCGAAAGCGGCGATTTGCGGCCCGAGGTGATCGCGTCGCTCGACCGAGCCGAGGCATGGCTGTTCGAGCACCTCCCCTCGGTGCGCCGCGCCAATGCCGACGCCCTCTACAACACCTGGGGACACGCCTATTCGATTCGCGCGCTCGTGCGCATGCACGGCCGCCACGCCGACGACTCGGACAAACAGCGGCGGATCAAGGAACTTATCGAGCAGCAGATCGACATGCTTGGGCGTTTCGAGTGTGTCGACGGCGGCTGGTGTTACTACGACATGGTCGCCCTCACGAAACAACCCAGCGGTTCCTCGATGAGTTTCGTCACGGCCACGGTCCTCGTGGCGTTGGCCGAGGCCCGCGACTTGGGCGTCGACATCGCCCCCAAGTCAATCGAAAAAGCCGTCGCGTCGATCCGCCGCCAACGTTTGGGCGACTTCAGCTATCTCTACGGCGAATACCTCAAGATGCAGCCGGCTCGCTACATCAATCGGTCGGCCGGCAGCATCGGACGTTCGCAGGCGTGCAACCTGGCCATGTACCTGTGGAAAGACAAAAAGACGACGCTGCCCATCGTCCGGACGTGGCTCGACCGGCTCTTCGTCCAACAAATGTGGTTCGACGTCGCGCGCAAACGGCCCATCGCCCACGAATCGTGGATGCAAATCTCGGGCTATTTCTACTACTACGGGCACTTCTACGCCGCCGGGTGCATCGAACTGCTGCCGCCGGAGGAACGGCCCCACTTCCAGCAGCACCTGGCGCACATCATCGTGCCGCTGCAGGAAAAAGACGGCTCGTGGTGGGACTACCCGTTCTACGACTACCACCAGCAGTACGGCACGGCCTATGCCATCATGACGTTGCTGCGCTGCCGCCCAGAGAAGACGGCCAAGTAGGGTGCGTCTGGAAGCACGACGCAATTCCGTAGCGTGGGGCGATTGCAGCAAGCTCATATTTCGGAATAGATCATCTTCCGACACGGCTTGCTGCAATCGCCCCACCGTGCCTGTTGCCACGGTTCTCGCGACAGCCGAAGACTCGCCACGCGACGCGCTCAGAAGTCGTACCACATTCCGAATCCCAGTTTGCTCTCGTACTGGTTCCAGAACTCGAACTGTTCGCTCTTGCCGACGAAGCATTGCAGCCCCATGCGCAGCAGGTTGCCCGTCACGCCGCGCCACTGCCACCCGACCTGCGCCGTTACGTTGCCCCCGAAGTCGACCTCCTCGCGAAGGTGCCCGTTGACGGCCATGAACGGCACCGGCCTTAGCCCGGTCGGCTGGGCCGGGCTGTAGTCGATGCCGAACTGGAACTCCCAAGGCTCGGCGCCTCCGTCGGTCCCGAAGGCGCAGGCCGCCTCGGTGTAAAGACGCAGATCGGGCGTCGCGTAGTAAGAATATCCGACCACCATCGAGTCGCGCACGTAGTTGATGCGATCGATCTCCGAATGGCGAAGCATCCACTCGTCGCCGAGATGCGAACAAAGGTGGTAATAGCCGATCTTGTAGCGATGCGGGCCGCGAGCGAAGGCTACCGGAATGCCAAAGCGATAGTCGCACGCAATGAGTTCCATCTCATAGTCCCGCGCGAGCCGAGGAAAACCGGCTCCCTCCATCTGGATCTCGCAGCCCTGGGGGTTCAGTGGGTCGGCGGTTCCCCATCGCAAGACGGCTACGCGGCCGCCCAACGCGATGTCCCAGAATGCGCCCTGGGTGGCCTCGCTCACCCACTGCGAGGCGAACCGAGGCTCGCGCACCCCGGCCAGATACGACGTATACATGAGCCCCGGCGGTAGAACCTGGATTGCGTGTCGATTCGGGCAGGGTATCGCAGGGGTGACGACCGACCGGCCGTAATGGACGGGTGGAAGGACGGGTGGAAGGTCGTCGATCGCCGTCGGCATGCCGTCGGGCGATGCGTCGGCCAGCGCTTCGATCCCTCCAGCAGTCGGTTGCAACTCAGTCGTCGCCATAGGCCAACCGGAAGCCGGCCAGGCGGGATACCTCTGGGCAAGGGTCGCATCGGGCCGTTCCTGGGTCGGCAAGTCGCCCGAGGGCGAAAACGGCGTGATCAGGCCCGCGTCGTCAAGCGGTCGCGCTGCGTCAAATGTCGTGTCGCCCCACGAATCCTCGAAATGCGTCGCCGACAGCGGCCCCGCGCCGGGCATTCGCAGCGGATTGTAGGACGTGGGGGTCTCGGCCAGTGCCGCGCCGCGGGCAAGCAGTGCCAGCAACAGCATAGCGCGAGACAGCCGCCCAAAGGTAATGGCGAGACTTGGCATACTGGGTCTTTAGCGAGACTGGGCAAGGATGCTCGACTGTTCGGCCTGGCAGACGCGGGATTGGCCGTTACAGCAAGCTCTTGGGGAATTTTCGGCAGATTCCGCAAGATTTGCCCAATCGGCATCCCAGCCGCGTTAGAGCTTGAGGTATCCGAAAGGTTTACGTAGAATACCTCGTCTTCGTCGTCCGAATTGGCCGACGCGGTGAATCAATGGCTCACACGGAGAATCGAAAGAAATGGAACGTACGCTCGTCCTGTTCAAGCCCGACTGTGTTCAGCGGAAACTCGTGGGCCGGCTCTTGGCTCGATTCGAGGACAAGGGCCTCAACGTCATCGCCCTGAAGCTCATGCGGGTGACGCCCGAGTTGGCCAAGGTCCACTACGCCGAACACGTGAAGAAGGACTGGTACCCGAGGCTCGAAGCGTTCATCACCGCCGGGCCGCTGGTGGCCGCCGTCGTCGAGGCCCCCGAGGCAATTCGTGTCGTTCGCGACATGGTCGGCGCGACCAACGGGCTGAAGGCGGCGGCCGGAACGATCCGAGGCGATTTTGGATCGAGCCATCAGATGAACCTGATCCACGCCTCCGACGGCCCCGACTCGGCGCGGCGCGAAATCGACATCTTCTTCAAGAGCGACGAAATCCACGCCTATGAGCCGACGATCATTCCGTGGCTCCGGGCTGAGGACGAGCGATAGTCCAAACGGCGCGCGTCGTGTAGCGACGCCACGACGGCCGTCCCCGACTCGCCATGCAGCGCGCGGAATGCCGGCCGAATTCGCAGGCGACGGACAAACCGTTGTTCGCCTCTCGCTTGCGCTTCGGGTTAGTGTGGGGTTTGTGTCGGGTTATGAACGGCCCAGACAAATGGCCGGATTTCCCTCGCGACCTATCGTCCGCAATTCCTCTTGCACAGCAGGCCCATCGCGCCAAGGCAGAACAAGGCCAAGAATCCGGGCTCGGGCACGGCCGTGACGGTCAGTGCCTGGTTCCCGAAGAAGGAGTGTTCCGTGACCAAGTCGTACCAACCGCTCTGCGGATTATACTCGACGGTGTACATGTCGAGTCCGACGGTTACCGAAGTTCCTTCGGGAATCACCAGCTTGAGCAAGTCGTACGTGTCGAGCACGTCCGACGGCATGCCAAGCACGAAGTACGCATCGGCCTCGCCGGATGTATTGATGTTATTGAGAGTGCCAAGGCCGATCGTTCCGCCGTTGTGAATCGTCTCGAGTGTAAGCGACCCTATTCGCGTCTCCCCGAACAGCACGTAGCTGTCCATCGGATCTCCAGGCGTGTTTGCGTTGTTAATCCACTCGCTTTGCGTGTTCGGCGCGGTCCAAACCTGGTGGATGTCGCCCGTGATGACGAATTTGCCCAGTGTATTGATGCCAATGCCCGTCGCCTGCACGTTGTAGCTGCGATAGCCCGGCCCCGGACTCGGGTTCTCCGCGTAATCCAGTGTCACGGCTCCCAGTGCAAGGCTCGACATGGCCAAAACGATTGTCAGCGTCAGAAGAGAAACTCTCATCGTAGCAACCTCTCTTTCGAATCAGAGTCAGCGGAAACCGAATGGAAAACGAAATCAAGAAACCCAAGACGAAAAGCGACTCGCGAGATGACTCGCGGGTCAATCGAAAAGCCACGTCTTGACGCCATGCGCCCCATGCCAAACGGCGCCGCGACGGTCCCCGGAAATGGAAACACATCGCGAATCGTCAACCCGCTGTTTGGAGTTCACGATGATGCGAAGCTTTACCCCAAACAGAAGGCCCTACAGAATCGCCCGCCACTCGAGCACGATCGCGTCGTTGCACCGAGCCGATTAACCTCTAACCTCCCCAGCAAGAATCCACCTGTGCCCAATGTAAGCAATCTAGCGGTTAGACAAAATTCTGTAAAGACACCCGAACGAGTCGGGAATCAACCACCCGCCAGCGACGTGGGAGAGAAGTAGGGCGGGGNNGAGCCTCGTCGGAAAGGCCCGTATTCTGAAGAGCCTCGCCGCAATCGCCCCACCGCACATTGGATTCCGCAACAGAGGCTACTGAATCCCCGCGTGATAATCCTGGAGGCTCTTGGGCGGTTCGCGGCCGTCGCGGCGGGCGGCGATTCCCTTCGCTGCCGCCAGGGCCGCCGCCAGCGTCGTGATGTACGGGACTTTGCACCGGATGGCCGTCTGGCGGATGTAGGCGTCGTCGGTCTTGCTTGCCTTGCCGCGCGGCGTGTTGATCACGAGTTGAATCTCGCCGTCGATGATGGCGTCCGAAAGATTGGGCCGTCCTTCGCGCATCTTCAAAATCGACTCCGATTCGATCCCTTGCTCGGCGAGGAAGGCTTGCGTCCCCTGGGTCGTTCGGATTTTGAATCCCAACTCGGCGAATCGTCGCGCGACCTCGTGGACGCCCGGCTTGTCGCGGTCGGCCACGGTGATGAGCACGGTTCCCTCGGTCGGCAGTCTCATGCCGGTGGCCTCTTGCGCCTTGTAGAACGCCAGCCCGAACGAGCCGGCCATTCCCAGAACTTCGCCCGTGCTGCGCATTTCCGGCCCCAGTATCGGATCGACCTCGTGGTACATATTGAACGGAAACACGGCTTCCTTCACGCCGAAGTGGGGAATCGTCTTTCGTCCCAGTCCCAAGTCGGCCAGCTTCTTGCCGAGCATGATCTGCGTGGCGATGCGCGCCATCGGGATGTTGCAGATCTTCGAGACGAGCGGTACGGTGCGGCTCGCCCGCGGATTCGCCTCGAGGATGTAAACCATGTCCTTATAGATGGCGTACTGAATATTCATCAAACCGATCACGCCCAACTCGATCGCAATCTTGCGGTTGTACTGGTAGATCGTGTCGATGTGCTTCGGCGCGATGCTGATCGGCGGGATGACGCAGG
>DOEZ01000126.1 GCA_003532715.1 Planctomycetaceae bacterium | reverse complement strand
TTGGGCCATCGCAAACGCAAGCGGAAGCCGGCGCCGTCATCCGCAATCTCGCAGAGCGAGGCCGCCTCCCACCGTGCGAAATCCCATCGCGCGATGCGTCCATTCTCGTCCGGTATCGCCGGATCGATCACCACGACCGACAGATCGCCGGCCGCCGGAAGCGGCATGCCTTCTTCGTCGCGCGGCGTCACGACCATCGCGATCCCTTCCTCGCCCGCCGCCTCGGCGATCCGCTCGCGATACAACTCGGCCACCTGAAGCCCCGTTACCTCCTCGCTTCGTAGCGACAGGCTCATCTGCGGCCCGTTGATCGGCTCCGCGTTCGACGAAGACGCTGGATCGGGACGATCCTCCACGCCGGGCACGAGCGACGGGCCCTGGATTCCGGGCGGAATCTCCAAGTCTTCCAGCGGAGAGGGAGTTCGGGTCCGCAGCGCCGGCGAATCATCCGGCGACGGCAAATCGTCCGGCGGCGGTGTCGCGCCGCGCATCGCATCGGGCGGCCGATCTTGGAACGTATTCTCCGACCCGTATTCGATGTCCAGTTTGTACGGCACGTCATTGACATCGTCATCGCCGCCACGCGAATCTCGCCGACGGCCTTCCGCCCGCTGGCGAGCCGAGGAGCGAGACGCGTCGATTTCCTCCTCTGCCAGGCTTCGCCGCAACGACTCGTTCTCTTGACGTAAACCCTCGAGGTTCGCCTCTGTCTCCTGCAAACAGTCTTGCAGTTGGTAGATCCGATCCTCCTGCATCCTGAGTTCCGCTTCGAGTTGCGGGTTGCGTCCGCTCGCGCGGCACCCGACCAATAGCGTCAGGCACGCAAGGATCAATACGTTGTATTTCCAGACTTCCATGTCGGGTCTCGCGTCGTGTTCTCGCGTCGGACGGCCGAGCAAACCACTCTCGGCCGAAATCCGTCCGCCATCGTTTAGAAACGACCGGTCAAGGTCATCGAAAACGTGTCGTCGGGGGTGTAGGAAGTATCGCTTCGTTGGTATTCGAGCCGGCGAGCAAAGACATAGCCGATCTCGAAGTTGAGTTTGTAGGCGTCAAGCGTCCGCTGTTCGATTCCAAGCACCACGCGCCAGTCGCGATAGGTTAAATCGTCGAACGAACCGTCGGTCATCGCGACGTCCCACCGTCCCCCCTCGAGTTCAATGCCGATCAGGCCCCAGTATTCCGTTCGGCGTCCGAAGACGCCAGTCGCCGCCACGCGCTGCAAGTAACTCGCCCTTGGGAACGTGATGTTGAATATCTGGGCGTCGTTCGGTCGAAGGACCAATCCGACGACCGGCAAGACGGGCCAATCCTCCAAGTCGGTATAGGCAACGCCGACCAGGAGGTCAACGGTTGGATTCCACTCCCACTTGCCGGAAAAGTAACCTCGCACGCGGGCCGCCTGCCCGTCGCTATTCTGAAAATCGCTGTGCGAGCCGACCGAGACGTCGCCTTGGTAGCTTACGCGCGGCGCGAGACGTCCTCGAATCCCGAATCCGACCGCCGCGTCGAATACGTCCTCGGGCAGTTCGAACGTGCCCGGGTTGTCGAATCGACTGACGCCGAAGCTGGGCGAAACGGTCAGGTATGACTCGGGAATCAGGGACGGCAGCACGAATTCGCCCCGGATGCTCGACGAGGAAATCCCCAGGCCGTCGTGCCCCGAACCGCGAGCAAGCCACGCTCCACCCAACGTCACGCTCTGAAAGAACCCTTCTCGCGTCATGCCGGGCGGAAGCCCCTTCCGCGCTGAGTCGGCCGAATCGCCCGAGTCGGTCTCGGGCAACAACAAACCGGGCGGATAGTTCTGGCCATATTTGGGCGACGGCCGCGATTCGACCGGCGTCAAACCGTCGATCGGCGGCAGACGCCTGATCTCGTCCATCATCGCCGCCGACTCCGACGACGGCTCGCCATAACCGCCGGAGTAGGCGTCGGGCAAGACGTCGCCGTAGTTCGCGGGTTCAATCGGGGCGCCCGCCAGCGGGGACTCGCCGCCGGAAGGCGACCCGTTCGACGCGACACCCAAGGACGCGGGATTGGACAAGAGCGGATTAGAGGTCGAGTAGTCGTATTGCTGCGCGCGAACATCAACGGTCGAAAACCATGCGAGCACGACAATCGCCGTCAAGAGGCTGTTGCGCGGCCGCGTTCGCATGTAGAGAGTCTCCGTCCAGAGGGTGGTCGGTGTCCGTCGAAAAGCATCGCGGACTATAGCGATGCCCCAGCATGACGTCCAGAGAGGTTTTGTGGTTGCCGCGGAAGCCCCCGAAGACGTCTTGCCGCGCAGGGCCGATTTCACTACTAGGAGTGTTTCTTGTCCGATTCTGCGCCAATGAACCGACTCCTCGTCTCCTATCTTGCCTATTCTGTCTCGTTGCCGAAATTCAACGGGCACACGACCGTGCGTATCCAACCCCCATCACGCCATGAATCCATCGAACGCGCCTGCCTCGGCCGGCTGGGTTGGCCGGGGCGCGGGCTGATCGTCTTGTTAGCCTGTCTGGCCGGCTGCCAATCCGGTCCGCCGGGCACGGCACTGCAAACGACCGGGTCGCAAACGGCCGTCTTCCAGCCCATGTCGCTCCAACTCGATCCAACATTAGCGAATCCTTCCTCCCATCCACTGTTGGCGCCCCTGACGCCCTCGAACGACCGCAACTGGAAAACCGTTCAAGCCCGGCTGGCTCGTGCCGAGTTCAAAGGCGATCACGTTACCGTTCGCGACATTCGCAACTTCCGCCATCTGGCCGACGACCAGCACGAAATCGACTACTACGACAAGAAGTTCGACCTCGACGCGATCCGATCGGTCGATTTCGTCGTCGTGCCGTTCGCCGGGGCGCCGAACATGGCTCACACCATGCTCAGTTTCGGATTCGAGGGGGGCGAGCACGTCGTCCTGAGCGTCGAGGCTCGATACGAGCAGGACGAAACCTATAATCCGGTCCTCGGCCTGATGAACCAATACGAGTTGATCTACGTCCTCGGCGACGAGCGCGACCTGATCCAATTGCGAACGAACGTTTGGCTCAACGATGTATACATCTACCCCGCGAAAGCCACTCCGCCACAGGTGCGCGAGCTGTTCGTCGACGTGCTCCGACGAGCCAACCAGTTGGCCGAGCGGCCCGAGTTCTACAACACACTCACGAACAACTGCACGACGAACATCGTCGATCACATCAATCGGTTGGTGCCAAACCGCGTGCCGCTCGACCAACGCATCTTGCTCAATGGCCAATCCGACCGGCTCGCTTATGAACTGGGGCTGCTCGACGCCGACCGCTCGTTCGAAGAAACGAAGGCCGCCGCGCGCATCAACTATCTGGCCTATCTGTACCGCGACAGCGCCGATTTCTCGACGCTCATTCGGCGTTAGCTCGGAAAGTTCACGACGCCACACCTCATTGCCCCAGCAACGCCCGCGAAACCATGAAACCTCTCGCCATTGCTCTTCTCTCCGGCGGTCTCGACAGCCTCTTGGCGGTCCGAGTTCTGCAACTGCAATCCGTCGCGATCGAGGCCATCCACGTGCAAACGCCGTTTGTCTCCTCGGAAGAATCGGCGGCACGCGTCGCCGACGAGTTGGGCGTTCCGTTGACGTTTCGCCGTGTTGGTGAAGACTATGTCGAAGTCCTTCGCAACCCGCGCTACGGTTTTGGCAAAGCGGTCAATCCGTGCCTCGACTGTCATCTCTATATGACGATCATGGCGCGCGACATGATGATCGAGCGCGGCGCGTGTTGCGTCGTCAGCGGCGAGATACTCGGCCAACGGCCCATGAGCCAAAAGCGGAACGATCTCGACTTGCTCTCGAGCCGCTCCGGTCTCGTGGGACGTTTGTTGCGCCCCCTGTCGGCGAAACTGCTCGAACCGACCATTCCCGAAACCGAGAGGCTGATCGATCGCGCGCGGCTGTGCGATTACGCGGGCCGAGGACGCCGCCCCCTCATCGATCTGGCGGAAACGCTTGGTGTGCGCTACGTTCCGGCGCCGTCGCCAGGCTGTGCCTTGACCGAAAAGACGTTTGCTCCCAAGTTGCGAGATCTGTTTCACTTCAACGCGAAAGCCACGCTGTGGGACTGCGAGCTGGTTCGAGTCGGGCGGCATTTCCGCATCGATCCGATCCACAAGATCGTCCTCGGACGCAGCGCCGACGACAACGCGAAGCTCGCCGAACTGGCCGCCCGCGATGAGGCCGTCGCGGCGACGCTGCTCGAACCCGAGAGCTTTCTGGGCCCCAACGCGATTTTGTGCGGGCCCGTATCGGAGGATATGCTGCAATTGGCCGGCGTCTTGATGGCCGCCTATACTCGCCAAATTGACCCCGAATGTCGCGAAGTGCTGGTCCTCGTATCGCGCCGAAACGCGAGTGAATTGAAGCGGATCGACGTCTCGAACATGGCGGCCGCAAGACAAACGCATGTGCCGCTCGCGCGGTAGTCCTCGTTCAGCCTGTCGAGTCCGATGCCCCCGGGCTTTCTTGGCTCAACACGCATCGCCTATATTCAGTTGTTTCCGCAACAAAAACTACTGCGAGGTCAGACTGCGCTCGACCGATCTGCCGGTTGGCCGAACAAACAGATAAACGTCGCCCGATGTGTCGGACGCAGGGGACACCTCGAAGCCCGAGCCGGGCGGTTCGAGCCGAACCGTGCGGTTCTTGAACGACGCTTCGGTCAGATAGAGAATCGTTGGCGCGGTTATCTCCGGCGATTCTCTCCATCGGCAGGCAAATCCCCCCGTCTCCGGATGACTCGAATACTCTAGAAGAACGCCCGCGATGCGGCTGGGAATCGAGCGTTTGAGGACTCCGAAGTAGGCTCTGTTTTCAATGTCCGCTTCGTATTCCCAATACGTGTCGCCGCACAGTCTCTTCTCGAGTTCCCGCTGCAACACGCGGGCGCTATCGAGAATCCGCTCGTCGGCCGCGCCGAAGGCGCCCCACTCGCCGATGATCAAAGGCATTTTCAGTCGTTCGGCCGTCTTGCGGTGGCGATCGAAGATCATCACGATGCGCTGCGGGTTGGCGTTTGCCATCGCTGGAGTATCGACGACGATGTCGTACGCATGGGGAGCATACGCCTGCCGCGCATCGCGACTGCCGTCCGGCCCGACCACCGATTCTATCGCGCTGCAAACTCCGACGTTGCACGCATAGCTCGGCTCGAGCAACAGGACATGCTGCGAATCGACCTCACGAATCGCATGGGCCACGCGTTGATGCATGCCCTGGAGACGCCGCCGCTCGAACGCCTGGCTGATGCCCGTCTGTGCGTCGAGGAAGTCGCCATAGAGCCCCATGTCATCGAGGTGTTTCATGATAACGGCGCGGCCTTCGGGTTGCTTCCAAAGTTCGGCAATCTGGGCGGGTGACCCGACCGACTTGCCCAGAAGTTCTCCTAATCGAGTACCGAATCGGCCGGAAAGCAAAACGATCTGCGCGGCCAATATCGAGGTTCCTTGAAACGGCTCGTTCATCAGGTCATAGCCGATGACCGTGGGTTCTTTGGCAAAGCGGTTCGCGACGTGTCGCCACGCCGCGGCGTAGCGATCCTGAATGCCAACGCCGTCGGCCGCCGGTGCGTTGGCCCAGAAGTTGTCGAAGGACGTCTGGACGGCGGGACTCAGCAGGTACGCGTCGCTCCAAACGCCTCCTTGACGGTGCGGCCTGTTCTCATGCAATGTGGCCCAGGCCGGCACGCCGTCGCCATACAATACCGAAAAAAGATCCTGGTGCATGTCGAGAAAAACGAAAAGCCCGTGCTCGGCCGCCCAGGCCACCCGCTTCGCCACCCCGTCGAGATACGCCTCGTCATACTTGCCCGGTTCGGGTTCGATGCCGTCCCAGATGATGCCGAGCCGAATGCAGTTCATGCCCCAAGCTCGCATCTTGGCGAAGTCCTCGGCACGATGCCAACTCAGGTAGCCCTCGTCCTTCGACTTGCTGATGACATTCATGCCGTGCAGCAAGACCTGGCGACCTTCGGCATCGAAGAACCGTTGGTCGTCGACATGCAGGAAGGCTGAAGGGGGTTTCGATTCCTCGGCCGCCGTGTCCCCATCGCCGGGGAGTTCGCGCAACGTCGGGGAGTCGCTCAAGGGCCGCTCGTCTGCAAAACCGCGAGCCAAGCACGCACAGACGAGCACGGTTGCCGTGCCAAGTACGGAAGGTTTCATCATTGGATCCTCGTCGTTCTACAATCCGTTATCATCTCGCCGGTCGCTTCGATTGTACCGCGCCGGGCGGCTCTTTGAAGAAGACGTTCCCAAGAATCACGGCGAGTTGTGAAGCCCCAGAGCCCGGAATTCCCATGGATGAGCCCCCACGTTACGATATCAGAAGCAACCCAACGGCTGGGCTTGCCGTGGCATGGGGCGAGTGGGACAATGGTCGTGGGAACCCGAATATGGCCGAGCACATGATCAACCGTCGTCGATTCCTTCATGCTTCCCTCGCATCGACCGCGGGAATCGCAATCGGCGTTCCCTTCGCCGCTCGCGCCCAGTCGGCCGCGAGAAATCTCCGAATCGACAATGTGATTGCCGCACCGGCCAGTCCCGACGATTGGCCGGGTTGGCGTCGAGAGCTTGCCCAGTGGCGGATCGAAACACAAAACGATCTGAAGTACGACGACGCCTTCTACAAACGAGACGAATTCCGGTGGGCGGCCGCGAACTTCGCCTGCTGTTTCGCCATGATGTGCGATCCGACCTTCTATGATCCGGAGGCCGCGGTCTATCGGCTCGATGAGTTCCTCGATCATGGACTGGAGGAGTTCGGAGGATTTGACAGCATCGTCCTGTGGCACGCCTACCCTCGCATCGGCTTCGATGAGCGAAATCAGTTCGATTTTTATCGCGACATGCCGGGAGGCCTCGAGAAACTGGGAGACCTGAGCGCCCGTTGTCATGAACGAAGCGTCAGAGTCTTCATCAACTACAATCCATGGGACACGGGCACGCGCCGCGAAGGCAAGTCCGATCTGGACGCGCTGGTCGAAATCGTCCAGGCCATCGACGCCGACGGCATTTTTCTCGACACCCTTGCGCAAGGGGCCGAAGCGCTTCGCGTCAAGCTCGACGAAGCGAAGCCCGGCGTCGTGCTCGAATCGGAACTCTCGCTGCCGCTTCCGGCCGTCGAACAGCATCATTCATCGTGGGCCCAGTGGTTCGACGACAGTCCTGTTCCAGGCGTCCTTAGGAACAAATGGTACGAACGCCGGCACATGCAGCACCAAATCAAACGATGGGATGACGATCACACGTCGGAACTGCACACCGCCTGGATCAACGGCAGCGGCATGATGATCTGGGAAAACGTATTCGGCAGCCTGAAGCCATGGAGCCCGCGCGATCGCGCCATTCTTCGCTCGATCTTGCCGATCCAGCGACGTTACCACGGCTTGTTTTCCGGTGAAAACTGGACTCCGCTCGTCCCCGCCGCGCCGACCAGCGTGTATGCCGGCCTGTGGAGCGGCAACGGCTTGCGACTCTGGACGTTGGTCAATCGGGGCGACGCGGCCGTCGAAGGCCGACTCCTCGACGTCGAGCGAGGCTCGGCGGCGCAGCGATGGTTCGACCTGATCGCGGGACGCGAAATTACGCCGATTTCGTCGAAGCAAGGCTTCGATCTGGTCGTGCCACTCGGCCCGCGCGGAGTCGGGGCCGTAGTGGCGGGAACCGAAGCGACCTTGGGCCCTGATTTCACGGAATTCCTCGCCGCCCAAAGGGCAGTTGCCAAAAGGGCCCAATTCGACCGCCGGCCGCCCGTTCAATCCCCAAGGCTTGCACGAGTTGCGCCGACAAGGAAGTACTCGCCGGGTAATTTGCCCGAAGGCATGACGCCGATCAACGTCGACGGCGAATTCATGATGCGTTCGACCGTCACCTCGCGCGAGTGTGGTTTTCACGTCGAGCCGTACCGATACGACGCGATCGGCCGACACAAGCAGCCCGTCGAATTCGCTCGCAACGTCCGATTTCAGCCCTACGCGATCGATCTGACGCCCGTGACGAATGCCCAATTCGCGAGTTTTCTCGATTCGTCCGGCTATCGGCCCAGACACGCCGAGCACTTCTTGAAGCACTGGCAAGATGGAAAGCCTCTTTGCGGCCGCGAAGACCATCCGGTCGTGTATGTCGACTTGGACGATGCTCGCCAGTACGCGCAATGGGCGGGCAAGCGACTGCCGACCGAGGAAGAGTGGCAATATGCGGCCGCCGGGCCGAAGGAGCTGGAGTATCCGTGGGGCGACGCGATGGAGCCGGACCGCTGCAACGCGGGGGAAACCGGCGGAACGAACTCCGTCAAGGCGTTTCCCGAGGGACGCTCGCCGTTCGGCTGCTACGACATGTGCGGCAACACTTGGGAGTGGACCGAGAGCGAACGCGACGACGGCCGCACCCGCTTCTGCGTCGTCAAAGGCGGCTCTTGGTACAAAGCCGA
>DOEZ01000726.1 GCA_003532715.1 Planctomycetaceae bacterium | reverse complement strand
CCGACGGCAACAACAACGGCGTCATGGATCCGGGCGAGACTCGCATCCCCGGCGTTCGCGTCGAACTGCTCGACGCCGACGGAAACCGAACCGGAACCACCACGACCACGGTCGACGGCGGATATTATGAATTCCTCGGCCTCGTTCCGGGCGTCTATGGCGTCATCGAAACGCAGCCCGACGGCTACTACGACGGCCTCGACACGGCCGGCAACGCGGGCGGCTTCGCCCACAACCCGGGCGACTCGATCACCGGCGCGGTCCTCGTCGGCGGCATCGTCGCCGAGAACTACAACTTCGGCGAACTGCGGCCCGCCCGGCTTCAGGGAACCGTCTTCGTCGATCTCGACGGCGACCTAATGCCCGACGAGGGCGAGACGCGACTGCGCGGCGTGACGATCCATCTGCTCGACGAATCGGGCAAGCGAATCGCCTCGACCACGACCGACGCCAACGGTGAATATCGCTTCGAGAACCTGCGCCCCGGTGCTTACGGCGTCGAAGAAATCCAGCCGGCCGGCTACCTCGACGGCAACGAGAAGGTTGGCTCGGCCGGCGGAACCCTCGCCGCCAACGACCTCATGATGAAGATCTCGCTGGGCCCCGGCGAAAAAGGCGTTGACTACAACTTCTGCGAACTGCTGCCGGCGAGCATTTCGGGCTATGTCTTCCAGGACGGCCCGACCGTCAAGCTTATGTGGTACGAGCCGCAGCCGCCGGTCAACACGGTCAGCGACGGCCAGTTCACGCCCGATGACACCCCGATTGCCGGCGTGACGCTACGGCTGTGCGACGCGAGCGGCTTGCCGATCAACGGTTCCAACGGCCGACCCATGACGACCGTGACAAACGCCCAGGGCTACTACGAATTCACCGGACTGGCGCCGGGCGTCTATACCGTGTTCCAGACGCAGCCGACCGGTTACGTCGACGGCATCGACACGGCCGGATCGCTCGGCGGCATCCCCATGAACGCAGACGAATACGTCGACTCCGAGGCCTTGCGCGAGCTGGTCACCGCGCACGGCAACGATGCGATCCTGGCAGTCGTCGTACATTCGGGCGACAAGGGAACCGACTACAACTTCAGCGAGGTGCAGTTCAAGCGAATTCCCTACGTTCCGCCTCCCGATCCGCCGACCGACCCCGACCCGCCCGAAAGACTTCTTCCGGCCTATCCCAAGAAGACCTACGTCCCCTACGCGGCCCCCGCCCCCTACGTGCTCGAACAGAAGCCGTTCTACGGCGGCTCGGGCATACCGTTGGATTATTCCTGGCACTTGAGCGTCATCAACGCCGGGCAGCCGCGCCGGATGCGCGACACGGCCGACGCCATCGCGGTCGATTCGAACGGCTACTTCAACCCGGTCTCGTGGGCCGGTTCGAGCGTGACCGACGGCCGATGGATCATCGCCAATAACCAGGGGACGGCCGAAAACTACTACCACTTCGGCATGGAGAAGGGAATCCCGGTCGTCGGCGACTTCGACGGCGACGGGGTCGACCAGATCGGCGTCTTCGTCGACGGCCAGTGGTTCGTCGACGTCAACGGCAACGGCGTTTGGGACGACGGCGATCTGTGGATCATGCTCGGCGCCGAGGGCGATCAGCCGGTCACCGGCGATTGGGACGGCGACGGCAAGACCGACATCGGCATCTTCGGGCCGTCGTGGATCGGCGACCCGTCCGCCTTGCAGGCCGAGGCCGGCCTGCCCGACGGCCAAAACGAGCCCAACGGCGGATACAAAAATCTGCCGAAGACCCCGCAACAATCGCCGACCGAGCGTCGCACGATGAAGAAGACGGCCGAGGGCCGACTCCGCGCCGACGCGATCGACCACGTCTTCCGCTACGGCACGGCGGGCGACCGCGCGGTGGCCGGCGACTGGAACGGCGACGGCATCGCCACCATCGGCATCTATCGCAACGGCGTCTGGTACCTCGACGTCGACGGCAACGGCCAATGGAGCGAGCCCGACCTCGAATTCGAGTTCGGCCAGTCGGACGACGTGCCGGTGGTCGGCGACTGGAACGGCGACGGCATCGACCAGGTCGGCGTCTATCGCGCCGGCAAATGGCGCCTCGACACCAACGGCAACCGCCAATTGGACGCCCAAGACCAGGTGTTCTCGCTAGGCGGCGCGGACGACACGCCCATCGTCGGCGACTTCGACGGCGACGGCACCGACCAAATCGGCGTCTACCAAAGCGGCGCAACCCCCGACCGCCAAGCAGTCATCCCGACAAGCCGGCGGTAAGGGGCATATGATACCATCAGCAAAGCCGCCGGGCCTCTGCCGCAAGGCATGCACACTTCGGCGGCTCTTGCTTTTCTTGGGGGCGTCACCCGCGAGGCACCGCACACCCGGGCCGACACCCGACCACACCGCCAGCCCGGATTATTCACGAGCCCATACTAGCCCGAAGCGCGAGCGAGGGTCTCGAAACGGCTGATCCTCGCTTGCGCTTCGGGCTTGTGTTTCGCACACTGCGTCTTTCGTCCACGGACTTCAATCCACCGACTCAATACGTTGAAATCGTCGCCGCCCGGGTTTTTGGGGCTTCGGTGTTTGCGATCGTTTCCACCTGGAAGCGGGGCATGCAACACGCAACAATCCTTTTTGGTGTTGCGTGGGACTTGCGTCGTTCGCGACGAATGTAAGTCATTGATGATGATCGGTTTGTGAAACGTGTGTTTTTTGTAAGCCGGAGTTTTTCTATTGGGGGGCGTGTTGCAAAAGCCCTATCGCTTGAGGGGGTTGGGATTAGGGATTTTCACCACAGAGACACGGAGGCGCGGAGACGAGGATTAGGGATTGCGACGGATGACTTCTTAACATATTGGAGGGGGGATTTCTAGTGCAAGAATTGGCCGGGGAGTTGGGAGTGGGGTGGGGGACGAGGGGCGCGTGGACTCTTTTTCGGAAGGACGGGGGAAGTGCTTGCATCCGAACGGCCAGAGGGGCATGATATGGGTTCCTAAGAACTCTTCTCATCTGAAAAGGGGCCGTCGATGGCGGCAGAGTCTTGTTCGGAAGAAGGTCAGCGACGGTGGAAGGGCCGTTGGGGGGATCGGGTGCGAGAGATCCCCGAGGGTGCCTTAACTGGCCGCGAGCCTGACGGGAACGCTCGCATACGCATTGTTGTGAGCGCGCGGCGCTCCCGGCCCGGGCCGCATCCTCGGGAAGCGGCCCGGGGCTATCGGGATCAATGGGGCCACGGCCCGATGGCCGTGGAAAGGTCGCACGGCGTTCGCCGAATTCACTGCCAGACACCATTCTTCAATGGGGCACGAAAACAGGCCGAAAGAGTGGTTTTCGTGAAATTGGTTGACAGGCGACGATAAGATGATAGCATTCGGCGAGATGGTAGTCAATGCGAAGTCACTTCCAAACACCATGAAAGCGCAATAACGGTTACTACATTGAAGGGTTTTTTTCACGGTTGCGTCTCGGAAGGAGGCCGTCATGATCCGGATAGCTGATCGAAGTCTGCTGGAGAACATTTGTGAATGCTTGAAAACTTGCCAAGCGATTATCGAAAGCATGGCCCGCCAAAGGGGTCATGCCGACCCACCCGCATTCTTCGGTGACCTCGCCTTACAGATATGTAGTACGGCCAGCCATCCAGAACACCACGCGACTCGAAGTTACATCCTATGGCTTGCTGCATCGCGTCTCAAGGACTATCACCGAAAGCACGCTCGACATCGGCGTTCCCGACCTCAAGAGATTCCTTTCGATAATGTCATGCATTTCGAAGGAGCAAACGGGGTTGCCGACCGCGAGACTCTAGCTTGCGGAAAGACGGCGTCTGTAATCACTCACTGCCTTGCGCAGCTCAATCCCAAGCACCGTGACGTCGTTGAACGCAAGTTTCTCATGGATCAATCAAACGAGGAGATCGCCGCAGCCGTTGGGATGTCGAATGGTGGCGTTCGATCCGTTGTATGGAATACGCGAACGCGATTGCGAGAACGCCTGAATGAGATGTCTATCACAAAGGAATGATAGCATGGACGACTTAACATTAGTCCAAACGTACCATCGCTTTGCCGACAAGCACGATTGTTATCTTGACGGCATACTCTGCGATCCTCAACTTCGGGAGCCATTCCTCGACGAACTGCGCGAAGAAATCGCGGACGCAACGGAGGCCGAAATGCTTGGCCGACTTGTGTACCTTCGGAAGTCAAGCCGTTTGGCACGAAAGAAGCCACGGTGATCTGCGGATACCATCTCCTACATTACCTCTTACGCAAGGAGTAACGACAAATGGCAAAGACGTTAACGTATCAAGAACTCAAAGCGGCGGTTGCGGACGGAGCGGCGGCTTTCCGTTGCGTCACCGAGTATCAGCCGGCGGGTGGGCCGGGCGATAAGGTCTTTCCGTCGACCTACGAAGGTGGCAAGTACGCGACCGAGACAAGGCGGATAGGCAAGAAGGAGCCGAAGGAGCCGAAGGAGTCGAAGGAACCGAAGGAGTCGAAGGAACCGCAAGAGGTTTCTTGCGTCTTGCTCGATTCCGTTCAATCCCAGGCCAATCGGATGGAGTTGGCTCTGCTCGATGCATGGGAGGACAAGTCAAGACAGCTTCCACTGCCCGTCTTGACGGTCGATTTCACGGGCAACGACATGCCGAAAGTGCTGCGCATCACGAGCCTTGAAGCTCCGCATCGCGTGGCTGACGCTCTGCTTCGCGACAGTTTGCTTGGCGGCAAGCGTTTTCGCGAATCGGAGAAGGGCAAGCAACTCGATAACGTGGATAACCGCAACGCCACGCCGTTGTTCGAAATGTGTCCGACGGCCCTGCTGTTCGGCATGTGGGACTCGACGGGGCCTCGTGGCGGGATGGGCGCAAAGTTCGCTCGCGCTATGGTTTCCGAGATCGTGGGTATTCACGCCGTGACCGGTGCGAAGACCAGCAGTCGAATAGACCCGGCGCAGATTCAGAGAAATGCCGGGCCGTTATTTGTGGCGAAAGATGGTGGATGGACATTGGACCAGGACGAAGCGAGGCTCGACAAGAAGCAGCCGATGAAACTCGGCAAAGACGGAAGACCGTCGGAAGCTAATCACGGCAATATCCCACCGACAATCGACAGCAATGCGGGCGGCGTGACCATCGACGAAGCCGTCCAAACGACCGTGCTTTCCCTTCCCGCGTTGCGGCGTCTGCGGTTTCCACTCAATGGCGAGAAGTCGAAACCCGAAGTCGATCAAGCTGCCAGGACGGTTCTGGCCGCGTTGGGGCTATGTGCCGCCGCCTTGTTTCAGGAACAAGGTTGCGATCTTCGCTCACGCTGCCAACTGATCCCCGTGAACGCCTTCGAGTGGGAGTTGATTGGCAAGCCGGGTGAAGAGCCCAAACGACTCACCGTATCGGCCGATGCTGCCATCGCGCTGCTCAAGGAAGCCGTGGCCGAGGCAAAGAAGGTCGGCCTTCCGTGGATGGAAGAGGAGTTAGTGCTTACGCCTTCGCCCGAGTTGGTCGCACTGGTTAAAAAGAGCCAGGAATTGGCTGCCAAGATCGGCGCGGACGAGGAGGGCGAATGATGTTGGCCATCGGCATTCGCTATCTCTGCGGGGTGGCGCGCGCGACGTATGCCACCGACCGCGAACGGGCCGAATGGCCCCCACACCCCGATCGGGTGTACATGGCTCTCGCGGCCGCTCATTTCGAGACCGACGGACCGCCGGAGGACCGAGCCGCCTTGGAGTGGCTNNCTGACGTCTGCGCCGCCACCGCCGAGCATCGCCAGATTGTCACCAGCTATGTGCCGGTGAATGATACGGAGATCACGGCCCAAGGATCGGCCGAGAAGCGTCTTGCGCGGTATGACACGTTCACCACGCCGAGTCAAGTGAAGGACGCTGGACTCGCGCTCCTGCCCGAATTCCGTTCGCGTCAAGCTCGCACCTTCCCGGCGGTCATTCCCGACCATCCCATCGTTCATTTAGTGTGGCCTGACGCGCGACCGTCACCCGAAATTCTTACCTCATTGAAAGATCTGTGTGCGAAGGCGACCTATATTGGCCATTCGTCTTCACTCGTACAGATGTGGGTGGACGACGATCCGCCCGCGGCCAATTGGCTCCCAACCGTCGGGATGTCCACCAAGAGAATGCGAATTCCCGCCCCAAAACGGCTGGAGCAGTTGGAAGCTCGATATTCGGCCAATCTGCGGCCGACACCCGCGCTGTGGCAAGCCTATCGGCCCTCCATTGCCCAAGAACCCGAACTGACCGTCGTGCAATCGGTCTTCGATCATAACCTTATCGTTCTTCGTCGAATCGGGGGGCCACCATTCGGCCTCGAATCGACGCTTCAGCTCACCAAAGCGCTCCGCGACACGCTGATGAGCAAGTGCGGCGTGCAGCCGCCGCCCGAATGGATCAGCGGGCACAAGGCCGACGGAAGCCGTAGCGAATCGTCGCACGTCGCTTGCATTCCTCTTGCCAACGTGGGTTTCGAGCATTCCGACGGGCGATTGCTGGGCATGGCCGTGGTCGTTCCTCGAACGGCTCCCGCCGAGGAAATGAAGTTCCTCGCGCCGTTGTTCGACTATGACAAAGAGGGGGAGTCCGTGCCCATCCGTCTTACCCTGGGGCATGTCGGTGAGTGTGTCCTGCAACTGGAGGATCGCGATAGTCGGCCGGTGGCGCTAACGGAATCGATCTGGACACGGCAAGCACGGTGTTGGGCGACCGTTACGCCGATCGTACTCGACGGCCATCCCAAGCAACGCTGGAGCAAACAAGACCCACCGCGTGTTCGCGCCGAACGGCAGGCCGCCTATTGGCGCGACGTCGAACGGACCGTTGCCGACTCCGTTGAACGCATCGGACTGCCTCGCCCGGTCGAAGTCATGGCGGAGTCTGTTTCTCGCCTCCCCGGCGCGCCGCACGCTCGGCAAATGCCACTTCTCCAGCGCAAGACGGGCGGCAATCTCCACCACACCCACGCCACCATTCTATTCGACGAGCCGGTGCAAGGCCCCCTCTTGCTTGGAGCGGGTCGCTATCGCGGTTATGGCCTTTGCCGACCCTTGCGCGAGGAGAATTACTGATGGCAAAACCAGCAGACAAATTCCCCACCTTTCGTGAGTTCTTCGCGGAATTGTACCAAGACGAACACGGCAATCCTCTCACGCCCTTTCCTTGGCAAGAGCGACTCGCCCAGCGCGCCTGCGAAGGCAACTGGCCCGAGTGCATCGCGGTATCGACCGCCAGCGGCAAGACGTCGGTTATCGACGCCGCAGTCTTCGCGTTGGCCGCACAGGCCGATCTTGGCGACAAGCGAGCCGCCGCGCGACGCATCTTCTTCGTGGTCGACCGGCGAGTCATCGTCGACGAGGCGTTCGATCGCGCGGAAGCCTTGGCTGACAAGCTCGCGAAGGCCACTTCCGGCCCGCTCAAACAGGTTGCCGATCGGCTGCGCAAGCTCGGTGGCGAGAACGACGGCAATCCGCTGGAGTGTTACCAGTTGCGTGGCGGCGTCTACCGCGACAATGCGTGGGTGCGCACTCCCCTTCAGCCGACCGTCGTTTGCAGCACGGTCGATCAGATCGGTTCCCGGCTGTTGTTCCGTGGATACGGCGTTTCGCCTTTGACGGCGCCCATCCATGCGGCCATGGTCGCCAATGACAGCCTGATCGTGTTGGACGAGGCCCATTGCTCGAACCCGTTCCGCCAAACGGCCGACGCGGTCCGTCGCTATCGCGGCTGGGCCGAGGAATCGCCGGAGTCGCCGTTCCACTTTGTTGTCATGTCG
>DOEZ01000170.1 GCA_003532715.1 Planctomycetaceae bacterium | reverse complement strand
CCGGTTGTTGTTGGTGAAACTCGGCGGTCCGCTTTTCGCCGACTTGCTTGCCCAGCGCTTGTTCGATAAAACGGCTCGCCTCACGGCACGACGCACCGGTGAAGCCGAGCGTTTGCACGGTGGTGGCGCCGTCGGGGGCAATGAGGATTTCGATCTGGGTCATGCTCCACCTCCCGCCAGGCCAATGGTGACCTTAATCGAGCCGTCGGGCAGCGTCGTTTCACGGACGGCGTGTCCATGACGACGCGCTTCGGCCTTGGCCCGTTCGACGGCGTAGGCCTGTTTGAAACGGTCGAGTTCGGCCGGAGCGCCCCAGCGGCCATGGTAGTTGTCCATCGCGACTTGGCCCGTGCGGAGATCGCACACGACCGGGAAACGCCACGCGGGCAGTTGGACACCAAGCCCGATCGCCTCGCCGGCGAACAGCCGATGCGTCCCCTCGACGGGCGCGGGGAGTTTCAGACGCCGGCAGGCTGCCCGGACGGCCGTCGCGTCGCGGATTTCGGTCTTTATTGTGACAATATGGCTCAAGACAAAAAGTCTCCTGTCGGGTTGGATGGTTTTTGAGAAATCAGGCTCTCGCCGCGGCAGGTGAGCGGCCTCTTATCCCACCAGAAGTACTCGCGGATTCGCGTGGATTCAGAACGGACGGTCGATCGCATCGTCCTCGTAGTCGCCCTCGTCCCGGTAGTCTTCGTCGTCCGTGCGGTCGATTCCGCCCGGGCTGTCTGGCTCCTCGGCGCGTGCTTCGGATTCTGCGTCGGACGATTCGACCGCGTCCTGCACGAGTGCGGGCCGCCTGCTTGGGGGCAGCAACGGATGATGGTCTTCTGGTGTCGAAGGGGGTGGCAAGGCGAGCGTCTCGTCCATGAGCAACTCGACCATACCCGCATCGGTCGATTCGTCGCCGAGCGTGCGGAACAACCTCAGGCATACCAGAAGCGGCAGCAAGCATACCAAAACACCTCCGATCGTCCCGACGATCGGGGCCAACAGCGACTCGTGGCGGTGCTGATTGGCCAAGTCGCGGCGTTCGGTCTGCAGCTCGCGCTGCAGCGAGGTGATATTGTCGCTCGATTCGACCACGCGGCGGTTGTTGGCGGCGACTTCCCGGTTGAGCTGGGCCATCTCGACGTTCTGCTCGGCCTGGCGGCGGGACGCCTCGTTGGCAAGTTCGGCCAGTCGCCGGTCGCCGCTGTCGCAGCCGTGCATGACCGAGAAAACCACGACCAAGAGAAACAGGGGCAGAATCCTATTCACGGATCGAAGACCTCCATCGTTGCAGGAGTCGAAACAGAAGCGATTGCAGCGCTCGCCGCAGGCGGACCTGGCGAACGAGTGCCAGGACGGCCAACAATAGGGCCAGCGACAGGCTGGCCAGTAACAGATGGTTCAAGACAGTGTTCTCCTTGGGTGTGAATGTGTTGGGACAAGCCGATGAAGGTCGGACGAACAACGCCCGAAAGACGCCTCCCCGATGGCGAAAGACACGCCTCCCGCGCGTTCGTGGAGGCGTGGGATGGCTAATGACTTCCCATCAAGTATCCTGACGCAAAAACGGTGGAAATTAAGCATGGTGGCAACCACTTCGCATTGCCCGACGACCGGCCCGAAGAGTAAAATTGATGCCGTGGCCGAGAATCTCCGGCTTCCACGTGTCACGTTCTCGGCGACTCGGCAGCATCGATCGCGTGTCGATTCCGCTCAACACTAACCGATACTCATCGGAGGGCTCTTCGAAATGCAAGCAACTCGAATCATCGCGTCGCTGTTGCGCTGGTTGGGCATTGTCGCCCTGGCGCTGCTGGCTGTAACGATATTCGCGTTACTGCCCTTCGTCACGAAGCTGCCGTCACGCGAGGACGGTTCTGCCGGCGAGCATCGTTTCGTATTGTCACGCATTCAAACGCAAATGATCGCGTTTGATAGCAAGCCGTGCGTCGCTACCTCGCAAGCGGTCGACGCGAGCTGCCGTTCGGCAAACCGATGAGCGGAAACATCGCCGAGAAGGGCCCTGGGACGCTCGCTAGCGGCTTGTTGTGTACCGAAGGTCTTTGTGGTCGCGCGGAGAGACAACGCAACACAGCGGCCGCCTACGAGCTCTGCGTCGATGCTTCTTGGCAGGCCGAAACAGATCGACTTTCACGCTCGATACATGGTGCGTTGAAATGCATTGAAATGCGATGTTTTGCTAACGTGTGCGACTACATGCGAACAATGCGTCATGATCGAGATGCCCTTGTTATCCCCGGACATTCTGTCCGGCCGTGGCATGTCGATTAAAAGCGCTTTTACAATATCATAGCCAGAAGCTTACCTCCCACACTCGTTGCTCGTAGCTGAACGTCACGATGTTTAACGCGGCGCGGGCGCGCTGAACCAACAGGGCTCGTCAGTGTTCCTGGTCTTCTCGTTCTCTATCTCGGCCGTGGCAACCTGTTCGAAGCATCGCCGTCACGACTCCACGCCCGTCGGTCCACCAACCGACGCAACGATCTCGGCCAGACGACGGTAACGATCCATCTGCCGTTCAGGCCACCAGCAACCGCCGCCACAGTGTCACGGGCTGGACGATGCACAGTCGCGGCCGAGGAGGAACGAGCCCGCGGGCGGAAGTTGTTGTCTGGGGCCACTAATGCGCCAAGTCGGTATAGCGGTTGCCCCAATTTAATATCGTCGCCACCCAGCAAATACACTGGAAAGGATGTTCGTGATGCATGATTCAGGTCATTTTTTCGGGTGGCGTGTGCCAGTACTGCTTGTATGCGTGGCCCCGTTCTTTTCTTCGGCAAAGCTTTTCGTTTGGGTTTCCAAGAAAGGAACCGAAAGGGGGCATTGACATGCCTGCCGATAGTCGTATAATATCGAGATTGAATCGGGCGGCCGTTTTTTCGGCGCCCTATCGAGCGTTCGGCATTGTAACCGAATATCTGCCGTTCGCCTCCAAAATAGCGTGAGGGACTCTGCAATTCGCCTGCCTGCGAGCAAGCGAATCCCTCACTGCGGGACTTATGTCCGCCAGAGAGCCCTCCTTTTTAGGGGGCGATTTCTCACTGGTGTTTGGAGGCGTCTAAACCGACGACCTTCGCGGGTTTATCTGCACAGACGTTCTCGCGAAGTCACTTGGTCTGCGCGGCCAAGCCCCCGCTGGCTCCGCGCGATTTCGAAGCGATCGTCGAGATAGTTCCTGTCGCGGCGAATCGGAGTCGCCAAGTCTCTCGACCGTTGTCGTGCGAGGTGAAACCTGACTGAGTGTTTTGTACGCGGTTTTCGATCGAACCGCGTTTGCGTGTCTCATTGGCTGGAATAATGGAGCGACACAACGTAAGAGAAAGACTGAACTGCGTCAACAGAAGGAGTGAACGCATCCCCGTCTTAAGGCGAGGGCCTCGTTCATCGGACGATCCTGGCCGACTTGGCAAAGACAATTTGTGAGAAAGATTATGACCACACAGAAGTTAGTGGAGAAACAAATGAACGAAGACACGCGCAGAATTATGTCGGCGACAGACGCGCCCGACACGCGCCGGGCCGCCGAGCCCGTCGTGCCACGATTCGACGAGGCGACTTGCCGCACGTTTTTCGAAAGACTGGGTGCGGCCGCACGCGGCATCGATGGACGATTGCCCGTCTACCGCGCCGACGAATCGGGGCATCCGATCCCGGGAACGCTTCGCTTCTTCGCGCCCGACGACATCGAGGCGATCGTCTCGCATTGTCGCGAGCACGTTGCCGAACTCTACTGCGGCGGATACTTGATCGAATCAGAGCTCGCCGCCGAGTTGGAGAACACGAACCGGCGCGGCATCGAGCCACAGATTTCGTGGATCCTCGACCTTCGCTCGCACATCGACGCGAAGACCGACGAATCGTCCCGCAACTATCCGCCGCACGAGCGGATAGTTGCGACACTAAACGCGGTTGCCCTGCGACCAAGCCTGATCACAGGGTGTCGAGGCGGCGATGTCGACGCCTTCTGGTTCTTCACCGAACCGCTTGTTCTGCCTTTGCCGTGCGTTGGCGTTTCCCCGGCCGAATCGCGGGATGAAACGCGCAAGCACGTCGCAAACATCGCGAGCCAATGGCAGGGCCAGATCGGGTTGTTCCTCGGTTGCGACGACGACATGAAGCCCTACGTGTTCGACGTTGACGACATGTTGAACCGATCGTTTCGGGTTCCTGGGAGCTGGCATGCGAGACGAAATGAACCGGTGGTGATCCTTGCAGACGTTGGCAATGTCGAAGCCCCGGGCTCGTACCGCATCACTGAGTTCGAACGGGCGATTTGTCTGCCGCCCGGGCACGAAGAGCTCGAAGATGTCGAGGACGCGACGCCTCGATGCGTCGCGCGCTGTGGCGTGCGGCAGCAGGCGCGATGGCGCGCAGTCGAGTTCCTGTCGAATGCGACCACCGGTATGTGTGACGAGTCAGTGCTCGAGCATCTCGCACTGGTTCTGGTCTGCGGATTCGGACTAGAGATCGAAGAAGCCGCGTCCATTCTTGCGGAGGCCAACGCTTTGCGGGAGCATCCCGTGGAAGACAACCGCCTCAAGGACATGCTCCGAGAGGCGAACGATTATCGTGGAACACGTGGCCTGCTGGTCGCCGGAAAACAATCCGTCATCGCCGTGGGCCCCGACACGAACCGAATGGCGGACGAAGCGATTCGCGCGTTGACCACACGATCGGACGTGTTTCAGCGAGCGGCAACACTGGTACACTTGGTGGGCGAAAGCGCGCCGCCGAAGGGCATCGCGCGTGAACACGATATACCGACCATTCAAATCGTTCCGAATAGTTGTGTTGGCGAGCTTCTCGACGCCGTCGCGATGTGGTTCGATCTCAAAAAGGGCTTCGTGCGAACGCCAGCGCATGTGACTCGCGCCGTTCGCGATCGCGGGTTCTGGCAAGGAATCCGGCCGTTGGTTGGCGTCACCGAGGTTCCGGTGCTTCGCGCCGATGGCTCGATCGTGGTCGAGCGCGGCTACGACGACGCGACGGGCCTCTACTTCGCGCCGATCGGCGAGGTGCCACCCGTTCCGGCGACACCGAGCGTCGACGACGCTCGGCAAGCCGTCGTCGACCTCCATGAGGTCGTCGTTGATTTTCCGTTTGGAAACCCGGCACACAAGGCCGCGTGGATTGCCAGCGTGGTCACGCCGTTGGCCCGATACGCGTTCGACGGTCCGGCGCCGCTGTTCGCAGTCGATGCAAACACGTCGGGTTGCGGAAAAGGACTGCTGATAACGACGACGGGATTGATAGCGAGTGGTCGTCGCATGGCCACGACGACGCTGCCGACCTACGACACCGAGATGCGCAAACGGATCACCTCGATCGCGTTGGCCGGTACTCCTTTGGTCCTCGTCGACAACATTGACAACGTGATTGACTTGCCGAGTTTTGACGCCGCGC
Source organism: Planctomycetaceae bacterium (assembly GCA_003532715.1). Lineage (GTDB taxonomy): Bacteria > Planctomycetota > Planctomycetia > Pirellulales > Thermoguttaceae > UBA11386. The sequence goes on along the minus strand of DOEZ01000170.1, from coordinate 158 downwards.
TCACGTCGACAACATGGAGCGACCGAATTCTCGGCCGGTCCGAGATGGCCAACGATCTGCCGCTCTGTAGTACCTGGTACGCCACCGGGAACAATCTGAGCATGAAGAGCGACACGGTTCGGCGAACGGCGCATATACGTCTGGAAACCCTTTACGAG
>DOEZ01000317.1 GCA_003532715.1 Planctomycetaceae bacterium | reverse complement strand
TCGTGGCGTCGTGGGCGTTTGGACAGCCCTGGTGTCATGGGCCATTTCTGTCCAGCGTATCGAGGGCCGCGACGGCCGTCGGCGTCGAGCCGCGTCTCGGCTTCCCACTAAGCCAGCGCATCGCCCATTCGGCGCGCGAGCGGCGTTCTCTCGGCCTTTTGCACCCGCCAGCCGGAGAAACCAGCGTCAGCCGGTGTCCATCTGGCGTCATCGGCCTCGTCGCACCAATAGCATCGCCATACCAAGTACGAGTATCGTTATAACCCCCGGCTCGGGCACGGCGCTGGCTTCGCTGGCGCCAAGGCCCCAGTGAGCCGCCAGGATCGACGCATCGACCGCGTTGACCAGGCCGTCACCGTTGAAGTCGCCATCGGTCCATTGCGCCGAGTCGGTCATCAGCCAGTGCTTCGACAGAACGATCGCATCGAACTCATTGACCTTGAGGTCGAGATTCGCGTCGCCCATCAGAACGGTTACCAATGTCAGCGCAGTTGATGAATAGATCGGTACGAGCGGCCGAGTCTCGTAGGTGACATAGTCAAAACGACCCTTGAAATCGATCCACTGCATGACCTCGAAAGTCTGTCCGTAGTCAGGCAAATACCCACCTAGCAGCGACGTATCGAGTGTGCCGTTTANNCAGTCGATCGAACGCCTTGTCGCCGGCTATTTCAATGAGGAGCGTGCCTTGGTCCATGGTGAAGATGCCGTCGACCGTGGCTTCACCGGCCGACGCCCCAGGCGACAAGAGTCCGCGGTTCAGGACGTCGATGCCGACGACGGCTCCGTCGTCGGTTGTCATGCTACTGCCGGGCTCGACGATGAGTTGCCCGCCGCCGATGAACTCCGCGCCGAGTTCAATGTGAGCGGTTCCTTCGAGACTCAGGTCGGTGTCGATCTCATTGTAGCTTCCATTTCGGAACGTGCTGTCAGCCTCGATGGACGATGGCAGGGTATTGACCACGAGTTTGCTTTCCTGGCGCATGACCGGGGCACAATACCTGCCACCTTGCAGGAGCATCGAGCCATCGTGGGTTCCCTTGGCGAACACAAGTCCGTCGTTTTCCATGAGAAATGTGCGTCCGGACCCGACGATCACTTGCCCATTGAAGACCTGGGGAGTGGTGAAGTCGTTCTTCACGCGGACGTCCCCGCCGACAGCTTGGATCACGCCCGCCCCGTCCGGATCGTTGCCGTCGAGGTCGCAGGTGCCGGTGGTGGTCAAGGTGAGCTGCCCACCGTTGGCGGCCACGATGCCGTTGTTGTAGAACGACGAAGGCGCGATCTCGCCATGGCCCTGGGTAAGTCCATGGTTGTTGATCGGTCCACCGGTAACGTTGCCTCCATTGAGTTCCAGCCGGGTGGCGAGACTCGTATCCCAGGCGTACGGCACGCGGAGCGAACCGGCCGCGTCGGCCGTCCCAATCACGTCGACGGCGACGAGATTGCCCGCCACGGTAAGCGTGCCACCGCCGGCCAGCAGATCGGCTCCCTCCTGGAAGTTCACGTCGGCGTCGATTTGGCCATGCCCGGTCAGACTTCCGCCATAGGCATAGAGCGTGCCGGGTCCGGTCACGTGACCGCCGCTGATCGTGTTATCCGTGAAGGTTCCGAACTGGAACAGGTCGCCGGCGTCGTTCATAGCCAGCGTTCCATGCAGGTCGACTCTGGCTCCAACGCCGGTCAGGCCGTCGACGTCGATCGTGCCGGTGACGATCATATCCGTGCCGCTGACGAAGTACTGGTTGCTCAGCCCATTCTGCCGGAGGTTCATGGTGCCGGCCATGGTCCACGGGCCGGGCGTATGTACGATCAGCCGGCCCGGATTGTTGATGGTAACCGTGCCGTTGAACGTGTCGCCGCCCGTGTCGACGTGATCGACGTTCAGCGTGAGGTGATCGTTGAGGATCAAGACCGTGTTGCCGGACGACCCGTCCATGTCGTATTGCCCGACGCCGATCGTGGTGGCGGCTTCGACCGAGGCATTGCCTGTCTGTTGCAGGGTGCCATCGCCGGTGTAGGTCCCGCCTTCGAAGGTAGTCTGGGCACGGAGATCCAACTCGGCGTCCGGGCCGACGTTGATTTGTCCGTACGAAGTGAACCGCACGGGCGCCCGGAGGTAGGTCACGCCGCCGCTTACGTTGATACTACCTCGGACGACCATTTGCGAACCAACGACCTCGCTAACCCCGCCACCTCCCTCCATGTTCAGCGTGCCGTCGAGCCGCCAGGGGTCGGTCGTGTTGATAGCCAACTGCGAGAGGGGTCGCAAATTGAGCGTGCCGTCGAAGCCGTCGTTGACCGGATCGCTGGTGTCGATCTTCGAGGAGTTGATCACCAGTGAGGTGCTTGGCCCAACGGTCACCGTGGTTGCACCCGACGTACCGTCCATGTCGAAGACGTCGACGTTGATGTAAATCACATTTCCCACGACCATGTCGCCGTTCTGGATCAGCGTCCCGCCGCCTTCGACGGTTCCCCCCAAGTACTCGGTGGTTCCGGCGAGGGTCAACTCGCAGTCGGCGTCCACGGTGATCGTGGCGCCCGACATGAGCCGCAACGAGGGATAGATGGTGCTGGAGGTACCGACAAAGAAAGGTGCTTCATGGATTTCGCCATAGACGGTCAGCATCTGGCCGCGAATTTCGGAATTTCCGAGCGTCATGGTGCCGTTAAGACGCCAGGGGTTGTCGGTATTCACTGTCAGCGTACTGCCGAGCATGACCAGTTGGCCCGAGTAGCTATTGGAGGGGCCCGCATTGATACGGGCGGAGTTGATCGTCAGGTCGGCCAGCAGGTTCGTGTTCGAATCGTCGAGGAATCCGTCCCAATCGAAGGTGGCCACGTCGATGGTCGTGTCCTCCATCACGATCGCGTTCCCCTGCTGGACAAGCGTACCCAGCCCGGTGTAGCTGCCGCCGTTGTAGGTCGTCGCGTTATAGAGATTGAGCGTGCTGGTCGCGATGGGGATTCGCACGTCGGCCGCGGCGGCGAACGTGACCGCCGTGTCGAACCAGCAGTTGCTCCCGTTGACGTCAACTCGGCCGGCGATATCCGAGGTGGTGCCGGCGACCGTCGAGGGCGTGCCGCTTCCGCCGTCCAACTCGAGCACGCCGGACGAATCGAGTTCCCAGCCGTGGTTGAACCGGACGCTATGGCTCGACCCGACGTGAATGCGCGAACTAAAAGAGTCGGTCAAGTAGCCGTCGATCACCAGAGAACCGCCGGTGACCGACACTTCACCCGAGCCCGATCCGTCCAGATTAAACACGCCGGAGGCCGACGCGCTGGTGAGCGTGAGCAGGCCCCCATTGTTGGTTTGGACGATGCCGTCGTTGAAGAACTCATCGGCCACATCGACGGTGCCTCGTCCGGAGAGTATGGAACTTGCCCGAAGCACGATCTCGTTTGCGTCGACGAGCGCCCCGTTGTTGAGCGTGAGTTCGGCATTCGAGTCGACGCTAATGATGGGCGATTCAAGCTCGCCGCCACTCCCATTGATATCGACTCGGGCGTAGTTCCCATCGGTTCCGACGCGGCACAGGTCGCCCGTGCAGAAGCGGTTGGCTCCGATGAAGACGGTGCTCCCTTCGTCCACCGTAAGACTCCGGACCGCCACGAAGGCGCTCACCGTGGCGTTGTTGCCGTGTCGGACGAACGCGTCGTCGCGCGTGCTTGGCCCCACGTTGCCTTCCCAGAGCCAAGCCTGATTGAAATCGGCGTTGGCCGCGGTGCTGTAGAAGTCCTTTCGCAAGATATCGGCCCGATTCACGCCCCAATCGGATGTGGCTTGAATGGAGAAGACGTCGGTCGCACTGGGCAGCCGTCGCCGACCGGTGCCGATATTGGGGAACATAAGCGTCCCGGCGGCCACGTGATAGACATCGGTGCCGCTGAAGCAATCGGCGGCCGTCGTCTCGCCCCAAATCAGGTCGGAGTGAAAATCGTAATCGTTGTCGCCCACTTCGCCCGACGCGACGTTCTCAGTCATGCCCAGCGCATGCCCCATCTCGTGCAGGACGACGCTGAACAGATCGTGGCCGTTGCGCGCGGCGGCCGGCGCGGTAGCTCTGGCGTCGCCGGCGAAGGACACCTCAAGGAGGTCGTTCGGAGTTCCGTTGTAGAAATCGGTTCGTTGAACGGGTGTCAGATCGCGGGCCAGCGTTTGGACCATGTCGAATTCGCTGTGATTGGTCGGCGTCTCGTCGAAATACCACAGCCGGTCGGTCCCGGCCGCATCGCGCCAGTCAATTTTGATCCGGCACCGGTCCGGCTTGCCGTCGTCGGTGCTCAGATTGAGGTGCTCGCCGAGTGTGCCGCCATCCAGATCGTCGTACCAGAACCTCACGGTCAGTTCCCACGATTCGTGGGGGAAAATGTCCTGCCAGTACAGCGCGGCCTCGGTGAACATCGCCCGCAACCTCGAACCGTCGGAATCAAAGCTCGGCGCGTCCGACAAGAGGCTCTCAAAGTCGAGCAGGATCTCAACGGCTGCCGCCGGCGGTGGACAAAACAACATGGCCAACCAGAGCGTCGACATCAAGACGGGTGTCTTCCACCACGCCGTTGTGTCAGTTGAAGGAGTCGAAGGGCTTCGCATGCGAGTCTCCTTGTTCAGGACGGCCTATGTCCCCGAAGGAACGAAATGAAAACCGATGGAAGATATGGCTCCGGCAGAAACCCGGTCCAACCCCAGGCATTGGTTGGCCATGCGCCGGGCAGGCTGCTTCTCAGGCGGCAGCGTGATCCGGATGCCCACGGCCGCGACGGCTACAATAGCTCAACCAACCCAGACCAGGGTGGGTGGCTCGCCGACTGCTTCGAATGCTCCTCAGGGATGAGCCACTTCGGCAAGAGAGACCCTTGTTTTCGGAAATGCAGTATAATGGGGCGACAAGCGGTGTCAACTTCCTTTTTCCTCCTTTTTCCTTTGCTGAAAAGAGGACGCCCGGCGGGCGTCTCTGTCGCCCGAACCAGGACGGCGCCGCGAACCGAGACAGCGCATGCCGCATGAATGCCCGGCAGCCCCCCAGCCGGTTCCCGCTAGATCGGGCTAGCCGAATGGAACAAGGATGTGACGATCCGTCTTTTTCCCAGCCGCGGCGTAGTCAATGACCCGATTTAGCGGCACCCGATGTAGTGTAATGAGGGAACGCGCCGAGAGCGTGTGGGCAGAAAGTCGTGCGCGTTGCGTCAAGTATTTCTTTTTGGAGCAAGATTGTCGTATCCCTAACTCCAAGAACGACTTCGGACGGGAGTTCTGTAGACTCATCGCGCAATTCTAATCCCGTTTCCAGTTCGTCAGCTACGTAACGGACCGCCTTCCTCACGGTCGTGGCTCGGTCTAGGAGTCGTCAGAACGTAACTCGTGAACAGGAACCGCCAACCGGCGTTTTGAGCGGTCACGGCGAAAGCGAACGTTGCCTGTCGTCCGTAAAGCCAACGCTCAGTGACCTCGGATGTCCGGTGCTCAGCGCACGCTTTCAAGGTCTTGTGGTGCTCTCTCTGCCTGCCGCCGCCTCCCCTGGTTCGCCCTCTGGGCTTCCGGGTCCACCGTCTTACCGGTGGCAGGGCTGAGCGTGTCGAGAACGGCCTGAAGACGTCGGCGGCCGGCGACCGCCGCTTCGTCCTTCGTATCGGCCGAGATGGGCTTCTGGACGAACGGCGCGTCGGTCATGTCAAACAAATCGCCGCGCCGATTGAGCTTGAACTCGTGGTCACAGACATACCACTTCCCGCCAAGCTGCACGTAAACCCAGTCGCGGGGAGTGCCCTTCTCGCCGCGCAACTGCGGCGCGAAGCTGTGGCTGTCCATGGTTATCCCTTCCGGCATCTTCGCCCCCGCCAATTCGGCGAACGTCGCGAAGAAGTCGGTGAAATCGATCAGATCGTTCATCACGCGGCCTTCGGGCATCGTTCCCTTCCAGCTTGCCAGCAACGGCACGCGACTGCCCCCTTCGAGCATCGTCCCTTTCTGGCCCTGAATCTTGCGTCCGTTGAGAAACGACCGATCGGCGCCGAATCGCCCGGTGCCGTTGTCGCCGACGAACACGATCAGCGTCTTCTCTCGCAGGCCGAGTCTATAATGGTCTGGAAAAACTGGGC
>DOEZ01000139.1 GCA_003532715.1 Planctomycetaceae bacterium | reverse complement strand
TCGCCAGTTCGGCGATGTCCGGCGATGAAAGTACCTCGGAAACCATCATATTCACTTCCTCCAAAACAAAAAAACGCCCTGCTTCCGTCTGGGGAGGCAAGGCGTCTGGCTGATTCAAAGGGATGATATATGGCTGAAGTCCGACGAAACGCACTTCAGCATTCGCTTGTCGGGTAATTCAGGCCCAATATTGGAGCCAAAGCAGTAGCGATGATGGACAAGGGGGAATATTCGCGTTGCCGTTGTCATCTCGATGAAGCTTGGGTCCGGCGGACTGGCACGCTATCTCAACTTGTCATTAAGCAACGCGGCGAAGTGCCCCATGCCATACACCGCGGCCATTAAATGGCCGCGGGTGGGAATGAGTGAGAAGTAGGCGGCATGGGTGGCGCGGTTACAATGCCGCTCGCTCCCGCATCTCCTTGAGAATACGTGCCGGTGGCTCGAAACTGCCGACGTATATATCTGACAGACCCCTCGTCTGGGGATGGGGGAGGCCCATAATCCTGGTGTTGCCGAAATGCTGAGTTTTCATGAAAAACCGCTTGCCGGAGTAATCTTTCAGGGTGCCACGGTGGACGTTGGCGTTACCCGAACGTGCGCCGAGCATGGCCACTACCCGATCGCGAAGCCGAATATCGTTGAAGGCCTCGATCAATAAAGCGCCGAAGAAGAGGATCACGGAGGGGCGCCGAGCCTCGACCAATTCCAGAAACCCCTGTGCCTCATCAACGAGTAGCTCACAGGTGATCTTTCCATCGCTCGAAACGGAGCGTGTCTGGGAGTTCAGCCAGTTCGTTTGAAAGAACGATCGCTCGAATCCACCTTCCTGACCTTCTCGAGTGGCGAGGGGGCATCCCCATCCTTCAAGCCAACCCAGGATACGTTTGCGAAAGCGCGTCTTGTTAACCCGTGAATCAGAGAAAAAGGACTTGGGCTCCAATTCGAAACTATTCCTGGCCTTTTCGAGATGTTCTTCTCCCGCCGAATAGCCAAAATTGATGCCACAAATTAGGATGCCGTCCGACAAATTCTCGGAATAGTCCTTCGTGACCACTTGATGACGTGACGCGCTCATGCTTCGATTACCTTCTGCTGGTCGTCAATAAACAGCAGCAAAATGTATTGGTGATGCAAGTAGAGGCCTTGCGAAGAACGGTTCCGGCCGCAAGTGGCGAACAGGACCCCTCGTCCAGGCTGTGGCCGCTTTGGTGGCTGCGGCCACAAACGTTACCGTGGTCGCTTATCTAGCGAGTAGAAACCGTCGGGGAAAGGTTGAGGGCCAACTCTCGCACCTGGTTGGTTCCGAGTTCAAAATGCCTTACCATCGCCTCGAACAATTGTGGTTCCGGCTGACCTAGCGCCAGCCGGTAGCGGACAAGGTCCTTTTGTAGTTGCGCAATCTGTAATTCGGAAACGCTGAACGGTTGGGAAAAAGTGACGCTGACCGGTTGATGGTCCGCCGGCGACCACCAGCGTTCGAGACCGAGCCCTTGGCCCTTGGCTTCCGCCGTCGCTGTGAAGATCGACTTGAAGGGACTTTCCCAAGTCTGCCGAGGCTTGTCGTTGTATTTCTCGACAAGTGCCCGACGTACGCACAGGCTGGCGTATCGTGAAATTCGGCCCTCGCGTTGCTCGAAATCCACGGGGTCGCGCGGGAGGTCCCAGTGGATTACGCGGTCGCACCAGACATGAAAGTCCAGGCCTTCCTGCCCGATTGAGGTTGTCACCAGCACGTGCGGCCAGAAGGGCGAGTTGAATCCCTTTCGTAGCATGTCAGAGCGAAGCTTCTCAGACCGGTCAGTCGTTTTGCGGTCGGCTCCGAGATAGGGGACGGCAGCATGAACGCGTGCGTGGCGCAAACCTCGTGTCGTGCGCCGTTGAACCCGGCCGGGACGGCCGACCAGGCTTTCCTCAAGCACTTGGATCGGTTCTAGGTCCCCGATTAGCATCATTACCGCCATATGCTCGTCCAAAACCGCCTCGAACCCACCGTCGACCATCGCTTGCCGGAGCGCTTCTGGATAGCCGCCTTTGCGGCGGCGCTTCTGTTGGCCAAGGATCGTTCCAGCGAAGTAGCGTTGGCCTAGATACTGACGCAACTGACGCCAGCAGAAACGGAAACGACGTAGAAAGACCTCGGCGTCGACCGCCGTTTTTGGATCGTGGCGGCGTAGCGTCCGTGCGACGATCGCGCCCGGCGCTTCGAGTAGCAGATCGGCAAGCATATCAGCTTCGCGCTTCGAGACCGTCGGCGGCACGTTTTCGCGACGCCAAGCCCCTCGGGGAACAAGATCGCCTAGATCGCGCAGGCCGACGTCGATCCTCGCCGGGTCGCCAAGCAGTCCTTCAAGGTCAAATGCGAGCCTCCAAGCCTTGCGTGCCGGTGTGCTATTCGGCGTGATGGTTAGTTTCTTCGCTTCAAGCCAGTCGCGTAGTGCCATCCGCGCCCAACGTCGGACATCGCCGCTCGATCGGTTCCCATCGCCTTGGGGCTCGAAGGCTTCGGACAGGGTCGGCCACGGCAGGAACAGCGCAATGAGTGGCCATGGCGCCTCGGCGTCGGGTCGGAGATAGGCCTGCGCAGAAAACCGGCCCTTGATCTTTCGTCGGCTGGAACGCCGGTCCACCTCGGCGCTGAGCCAGGCACCAACCGCTGCGGGCGTGCCCCGGTACCGGCTGAACACGAGTGCCTTGCCGTGCGTGCGGCGCGTCTCGTTGGTCTTCACCAAGTCGCTGCTCCAACGGCCACCGAGCCGCCACCAGGGAAGCGTCGGCGCAAGCCACGGAAGGCCGAGCGCCGAGCAATCCAGCGTGGCGTCGCCACCTCGGCCTTCGTCCTTGACCAGTGCGCGCAAACGGGGGTGCGCGGGGCTTTCCTTCCCAGTGGTGATCGTGGCGGACGGCAGGTTACGCCCTAGTGCCGTGCAGATCCGGTAGTTGAACAACGTCTCCGCGGGATACGGAACAGACGACCACAAGGGCGGAACCCAGCTGTTCAGGTGCGGTGCCTTGGCATCGACGGCGCGGGCTAGGTGGCGGAAAGTGACGAGGTCACGTTTCTCAATTGGCGCAGGCAGATTGCGACGCGCGAACAGCTCACCGGCAATCGCAGTCGCACGTTCTGTCCGCGCGATTACTGGGCGTAACAGTTCTTCCAGCATCTGTTTTGCCGCGGCCACTTCGCCGAGCGCCTTATCTCTGTCATCGCGCCGTTCGAGGGCGGCATAGTGCGCGGTGATAGCCGTCTCGACTTTTGCCGCCGGGCCCGCCCCAGCCTTTCCGTATAGAAATCGGACGAGGGCAGCAAAGTGACCATGGCGACCACCGGGAATTTCGCGGCGATCAAGCCGTTGGAGCCGATAGGGTGTGGCGGAGAGCAGCAGCAACGCCGGCGCGTTCCCGCTCTCGCCGATCAGCGCGTCGACGATGAGGCGGTGCACGCGTTCGCGCTCTTCATTGGACGAGTTGCCCGATGGAATTATGAGATCTGCAAAGCGGTGGAACTCATCAAGGATGAGCAGGTCCGGACGACACAAGGGATGGTGCAGCGCGGTAAGCGCGAGCGCGGCACGAGCGCGGAGGATCAGCTCGGCAGTATCCTCTCCATTCTCGGAGAACCACGCGACGAGTTCGCGTTCGAACGGCTTTTTAGTTAGTTCCATCACTTCGCGCAATGCGCACTCGAAGGGTTGTAGTAAATGCTTAGGCGGCGCACCGGGGCGCGCCGGGAACCTGCGTGCGAGACCCTGTTTTTCGCGTTCGCGATCTTGTATCCGGACGCGGCGCCAGAGCATCGGTGTCATCTTGGCAATGAGCCTGGCGATGAGTTGGCGCTCGGCAATGCGGCCGGTGCGTTGTCCCACGCGCCAGCCGGGCAGGCTGGTTTCGGGGGTAAAGCAGTAAATTCGGAACGCCGTTTTGTCGTTCTGGATCGGTTGTTCGAGAACCAACGACAGGCGGTCCTCGGGTTGTTCCCAGTCTGTCGCTAGCGTCTTCAGCTTGTTCAGATTTTGCGTTGCGATGTCGAGGTTTGGACACAGATAGACGATGTTGAGGGGGCCGTCGTTTTTGCGCTGAAGCCGGACAGCGATTTCCCTGGCCGTGACGGTCTTGCCAAGGCCAACCTCGTCGGCGATCAGGAAACGGCGGGAACCGGAACGCCGCCCAAACGCCTTCAACGCTGCCCGAACAGTGGCATCCTGGAACCGTTCAAGCACCATCGTCGGGTCCTATCGTTTCGATGATTGTCCGCCAAAACGCTTCGACTTCCAGCCACTGCGCCAAGGCTTCTGGATCAGGTTCGTCTTCCTCGGCACGGCCTATTTCCTCGCCGAGCGCGTTGAGCATATCTTCGAGACCACGCGCTCGCATCTCGAACTGGTCCGGATTGCGGGCCCAGGCGGCGAGAATCTCTTCGAGCGTGAGAGGTAACGCCGTGCCGGAGTCGGGATGTCCGGAGCTGCTCCAGCGGTGCGCTCCTGTCCATGTTACGTGTTCGGCGGGAACTATGCCCAGAAGCTGCGCCCGCAGCCATGCGCTAGCGCCCGCTAGACCGACATAGGACGCCCTGGCAGCATGATCGCGTGCATCTGCGTCGTGACCGGGAAACGATACCATCTGCGCCCACTGACGGGGGAGGCAATCGCCGGCGAGCCGCTCCGCTGAAAAGCACACAAGCACCGTCTCGAGCCCCGTCGGAACGGCGGGCACGAGTTGCACCGACGACGCGCCCGAAGGCCAAGGCACCGGCGTGTCGGGCAGGGTCAGCAGCCACACCTTGAGCCTGTGGTTGGCAAGGAACGCGTCAAGTGGGACCTTCGCCGTTAAACGCAGGCCATCCTTGGTGCGCGCTAGCGTGAATTCCGCCGCCAGCACTGCCTCGATTGCCTTGTCGAGCTCCCGTTCGGCTTTTCGTCGCTCCTTTTCCGTCGGATTCTCGTCGGATCCACTGAATTCCTCGGAATCGTCGATGAAGGTCGCGAGGGCGTTCGCAATCGTCTCGGGAATGTCGAGCTCGGCTAGGACCTCGGCGTTTGGGCCTAGCATCCCGCGGCCCGTCAGGTTGGCGCTGCCGATCCAGAGCCGCGCCCGTGTGCCGCCTCGGCGTAGCACTAGTTTGGCGTGAAGCCCCCGCGGCTCGGGTGGCTCGGGAGTCTCCCCCACAGGTGCCGCTTCCGGCGGCGCGACGGGCATAGGCGGCAATTGGAGAGGCGTTTCCGCGACCATGATCTTCGCATGGACATTTGCGTCGAGATCGGCTGCCGCCGGCACCGTCGTCAGTAGGCGATCGACGTCGCGTCGCGCGAAAATGCCGCTGCAGCCGGCTGTGTCGACAAATGGACTGACGGCGAGCGTGCGATCGCAGCGATGAAACACGGTCGTGAAGGGTTTTATCTCTCCCGCACACCGCCATTGCAGCCCGCGAATCCGCACGCCATCAGGGGCGATCCAACGTACATCGGCGAGTTCCTTACCATGCTCCCGTACCCAGGGTACTGGAGCGAGCAGATCCTGGGCCATAGCAGCGATATCCTTAATGCGTGTTCCGCGC
>DOEZ01000195.1 GCA_003532715.1 Planctomycetaceae bacterium | reverse complement strand
CGTCGGTAGGCCAACAGCGGAACCGCCAGCAACAGCGCGCCGTAGCCGCCGTCACTGATGAGCATCGCCGTGAACAACGGCAGCGCGATCAAAAACGGAATGGAAACGTCGAACTCACGATAGCCGGGCACCGTGCCGAGCATGTTGAAGAGACTCTCGATCGGCTTGGCCCACTTCGGAGGACGAACCAGCGTGGGCGGCAGTTCGCCGGGCAACGGCTCCATCAACCGCGTCACGACCGGGATGTTCCGCTCGGCCAGCCGCCCGTCGAGCGCTGCAGCCGTTTCGGCCGGAATCCAGCCCTGCAAGCCGAAAAGGGCGTCGTCCGACGCCGCGCCGCGCAACGCCACGGCGTCGTCCACTTGTTGCTTGAGGCGGACCAGCTCGGCGCGCATTGCGGGCAGCAATCCGGCCAGTTCGTGAAGACGTTCGATGTCCCGATGCAATGATTCGTCGAGTTTCTTCGCCTCGGCGCGGATCGACGGAGCGTCGCGCGGCGGAAGCGGCAGCGAAACGGCTTCGTCGGGCAGCGTCGCGGCCCCCTCGCGATCGACGACGGCCACCACGGCCTGCCGATTGGGCAAGGAGCCCACGACTTGGACGCATTCCGCGCGAATCGAATCGACTGCCTTTGGAGGCACGGCGAAGAAACGCACGTCGATGCCCGAGCGGCGGAGTTCCTCGACGTGCTCAAGCCGCATCGCGCCCCAGATCTCAATCTGTTCGAGTTGGTGGTAGAGCGTGACCAGCCGATTGCGGCCCTCGGCGGCTTGACGCTGAATGCGGGCCACTTCGTCGGCCGCTTCGAGGGAGCTCAACGCAGGCGCGGGCTGTCGAGGCGCGATGCCCGAAAGGGTCTGCATCGCCTGCTCGACCGTCTCGACCTGGCGACGAACCGACTCTTCGGCAGCCGCGCGCGTCGGATCGACCGGCACGAGATGGAGCACGCCCAAATCGCGGACCGTGTCCAGAAGCGTTTCGCGGTCGCCGCTTCGCGCGACGATGAAGACCTTGCGCATCGAGACGATCATGGCTCGGTCCTCCCGGCAGTGGACGTCGCCGTTGGCGCGCCAAGCTCCGCATCGAGCGTTCCGGCAAGGTGGTCCTTGGTGATCTTCGCGCGGCCGACCGCGGCCGTCATTTCGTCGCCCAGCTTGATGCGGATCTTGCGGATGGCCTCGCGCGCCTGGGGAATCATGATCTTCTCAAACAAGTTGACGCGCTGGATGATCCGAACCAATTCGGCGTGCAGGAGTCTCTCCTGCCGGTCGAGGACGTCGACGGCCGCCGCGCGGCGGCTTTGCTCGCGCAGGTCGGCCAGCGTCTGGTCGACCCACGGCGGCGTCGCGAAAAGGCTGTAGCGTGCTTCGGGAAAAATCACTTCCTCGAAGACGGGCACTTCCACGCCCGCGATGTTCTTCTTCGACACGCGAACCTCGCTCGGCGTCGCCCATTGGCGGAACGGCACGCCGGCCCGGTCCGACAACACGCCGCGGTAGCGGCGAATGGCCGCCTCGACCTCGTCGCGAGCCCGCCGAGCCTCGCGTCGTTGGCTCGCCACCTCGCGCAGCCTCATCTGGAGCTGTTGCTGCTTGAGCTTCAGCATCGGCAGATAACGCTCGTAACGCGTCTGCGCGTCGCGATAGCGTTTCAGTTCGGGTCGTGTGAGTTTGATCTTCTTGGCCACGGTTTTGTCCAGGCAACGCCACCCTTATTTCTTTCCAACTTCGGCCGCCTCGATTTCCGGCTCGATTTCCGCGTCGACCGGAACATTCTCTTTCGGCCAGTGCGCCTCGATGATCGACCGGCGGATACCCGTCTCGGCCGGCTCGAAGCATTCGGCCAGAATCGACCAGCAACGATCCAAGGCTTCGAACAGCGGAATGTTCACCGACAAATCCATGACGCGTTGCTCGAACAGCTTGCCGTATTTCAACAGTTTCCGGTCCCACTCCGACATTTCGAAGCCCATGTCGCGTTTCTCGCGGCTTTCGCGGCACGTCGCGTACAACTGGATGCACGCATCCATGATTGCCCGATGGTCGTCGCGCGTTTCGCCGTTAACCTGTTGTTTCAATCGCGAGAGCGACCCGAACGGCTCGATCCGCCCATTGCGCAGGTACAACTGGCCCTCGGTGATATACCCGGTGTTGTCGGGCACGGGATGGGTGACGTCGTCGCCCGGCATGGTGACGCACGCGAGAATCGTCATCGAGCCGGCTCCGTCGAAGTCGATCGCCTTTTCGTAGCGTTTGGCCATCTGGGTATAGAGGTCGCCCGGGTAGCCTCGGTTCGAGGGGATTTGCTCCATGACGATCGAGATTTCCTTCAACGCGTCGGCAAAGGCCGTCATGTCGGTCAGGAGCACGAGAACCCGCTTGCCCTCCAGGGCAAACTTCTCGCCCACCGCCAGGCACAAGTCGGGGATCAGCAGGCATTCGACGACCGGGTCGGCGGCCGTGTGGATGAACAGGATCGCGCGGCCGAGCACGCCGCCCGCCTCGAACGCCTGGCGGAACTTCAGGTAGTCGTCGTGCCGCAGCCCCATCCCGCCGAGAATGATGATGTCGGCGTTGGCCTGCAAACCGNNCGAGCCAGCAATTCGTTGTACGGCTCGCCGGCCACCGAGAAGATGGGCAGCTTCTGCGATTCGACCAGCGAATTAAACACGTCGATCATCGGAATGCCCGTGTGGACCATTTGGTCGGGCATGCGTCGTTTGACCGGGTTGGCCGCCGGGGTGCCGATGTCGATCGGCTCGCCGACCACGTCGCCGCGCCCGTCGCGAGGCCGCGCCGAACCGTCGAGCACGCGCCCGAGCAGGTTTTCCGAAAACGGCACCTGCATCGGTCNNCGTTGTTCGAGACGCCCTGCGAGCCCGAAAAGACCTGCAAACTGACCTGTTGACCTTCGAGCCGGATGACCTGGGCGAACGATTCGCCGTGGCTCGAATGAATGATGCCCAACTCATCGTAACCCACGCCCGAGGCGTTCACGGTCACCACGTTGCCGGCGATGCGTCGGATTTCGTCGAAGTATTTTCTCATTGTTTTCGCCCTTTCGTGGCGATGAATCGGTCGATTTCTTCGAGCCACCGCCGATACTCGTCCGTATCGACGGCCGCATAGTTCCAGTTGCGGAACAAGTCGGTGATTTCCACCATTTTCGCGCGCGCCTCGGCCTTGTCGGAGAAGTCGAGATCGACATCGACCACCTCGGCCACCTTGGCGAAAACGAACTTCTGCCGCTCGGCGGGCGTGGCGGCATCGACCTCGTCGAAGGCGTTCTGCTGCAAATAACAGTTGTCGAAAAACTCGGCTTTTAGCGCGATCGTGAAGTCCTGGATCGACGTCCCCTCTTCGCCGACCACGGTCATCATCTGCTGAACCTCGCTTCCATGGATCAGCAGCCGGCGCATCCGCGCCATGTCGGCGTGGTCGATGATGCCCGCGTACTTGCTCCACGACTCCAGCGGATCGATGGCCGGATAGCGCCGGGCGTCGCTGCGTGCCCGCGACAGTCCGTGGAACGCGCCGACCACCTTCAGGGTCCCCTGGGTGACCGGCTCCTCGAAGTTGCCTCCGGCGGGGCTCACCGTGCCGCCGATGGTGAGCGACCCCCTCGACCCATCGCCCAGTTCGAGGGCCCCGGCCCGCTCGTAGAACGCGGCAATGCGGCTTTCGAGGTAGGCCGGAAACGCCTCCTCGCCCGGGATTTCTTCCAGGCGGCCCGACAGCTCGCGCATCGCTTGTGCCCAACGCGACGTCGAGTCGGCCAGCAGCAGCACGTCGAGCCCCATCTGCCGATAGTATTCGCCCAGCGCGGTCGCGGTGTAGACCGACGCCTCGCGCGCGGCCACCGGCATGGCCGACGTGTTGGCAATGATGATCGTCCGCTCCATCAGGCTTCGCCCGGTGCGCGGATCGTTGAGTTTGGGGAAATCGCGGAGCGTCTCGACGATTTCGCCGGCCCGCTCGCCGCAGGCCGCGATAATCACGACGTCGATTTCGGCGTGACGCGCGGTGATTTGCTGCAACACCGTCTTGCCCGCCCCAAACGGCCCGGGAATACAGTACGTTCCGCCGCGAACGATCGGAAACATCGAATCGATGATCCGCACGCGCGTCACCAGCGGATCGTCGGGCAACAACCGGCGGCGCGCGAAGTCCAGGGGACGTTTGACGGGCCAGTTCTGCTGCATCGTGGCGACGTGGCGATTGCCTTCGGCGTCGACCAACACGGCGATCTCGTGCTCGACCGTGTAGTCCCCGGCCGGCGCGATCTTCTCGACCGTGAAACGGCCGCGCCACGCGAACGGCGTCATGATGCGGTGGGTGAACTCGCCCTCGGGCACCGTGCCGAGCACGTCGCCCGGCTCGACCGCGTCGCCCGGCTTCGCCACGGGCGTGAACGCCCATTTCTGTTCGGTCGAAACGCCGTGGATGTACACGCCCGGCTGAAGGAAGTAGCCGACCTTCGCGGCCAACTCGGGCAACGGATTCTGCAGGCCGTCGTAGATCTTGCCCAATAGCCCGGGCGCCAGCACCACCGAGAGCATCTCCTCGCGCAGCTCGACCGGATCGCCGACCTTTAGCCCCCGCGTCTCCTCGAAGACTTGGAGGTCGGCCCGTTGGCCGCGCACGCGGATGACTTCGCTCAACAACCGGGTTCCGTCGGAGCGAATGCAATAACCCAGCGAGTTCTGGACGATACGACCGTCCGTTTCGGCGATCACCAGGTTTCCAAAGACCGCAACGATCCTCGTATTCACGCGTGCGTCCTCATCTTTCGGCGTTGTCATCATGGGTCAGTTCCCTCGGGCGACGCCCGCCTCGTCCTTGTCGACCGAACGGAGCCATATCTCCAGGAGCATGACTCGGGCGGCGTGGACGAACAATTCATCCTCGGAAAACGAAAACCAGGCGTCGTGCCGCCCGATCCAGTCCCAGCGGGCGCGCAGGGCGATGCGATGTCCCTCCAGCGGGGTCGCGGCCGATTCCCACTCGCGAATCACGTCGGAAAGGTCTTCCGTGTCGTCGGCCAACTCGGCGGCCACTTGGTAGCCCGCTTCTTCCAGACCCAGCCGCCGGGCTCGCGCGGCGGCCAGGGCGTTGCGCAGCGCCACCTCGTAACCGACCCAACGGGTCAGGAACCGGCTGCCCGCCTCGCGCCCCAGTTTGCTCGCGTACCGAAAATAGCTCGCCCAGACGCGGTCCGACTCGATCGTCAACCTATCGTCGTCAATCGTGTCGGCCAGCAGGTAGTCGGGCAGCGGCGCCTCGTTGCGAGCCTGTTGCACGGTGAGCACCGACGGATCGACCTCGTCGATCTCGCCCGCCAAAAAGGCCTCGCGCTGCCGCAAATCGTCGAACAAAACCATCGCCCCGACCAGTCGACGCCAGCGAGGATGCTCGCTGACGTGCTCCGTCAAATCGGCGATCCCCATCGGCGGCGCGGTGCCCAATTCGCCGAGGGCGGAGAGCGTCGTGATGTAGAAATACCGGTCGATCTGCATGGGAGGTAACGTCGGGGCTTGTGAAAATGGCGGGCCTCGCGCCGACGCCGACGGAGACGGGCCGCCGGCCGGCTCGGGTTCAGTCTTTCTTCTAGCCGGTCGCCTCGCCGCCACGGGTCGAAGCGATGAGCGCCTGGAGTTCGGGCGTGACCATTCCGGAAAGCACCTGCACGACCGATTCGGGCGTCACCTCGACCGTGCCGTCGGAAACCTTGTACTCGAACCCGACCATCGACAGCGCGGCGTGCAACTCCAAGGTGAACCGGCCGCGTTCTCCCGGCTTGTGGAACGTCTTGATCGTCCAGTCGGCCAGCCGATGACGCATCGGTTCGGCCACCGTGATTTCCATCGTCCCGTCACCAACCGCGTCGGCCGCCGCGTACTGGCAAACCACGTCGTGAATCAGTTCTTTGAGAAAATCGGCCTCGTCGAGCTTCGCCGAGACGGCCTTCGTCAACACCTGCGTCATCGCCCGCCCCAAAACGTCGTGCAGCTTCTCCACGGTGTCGCGAGCGGCCAGCTCGAGGTCGGTTCGAGTGCGGTCCAGCGCGCTGAGACGCTCCTGCTCGGCACGCTCGACAATCCGCCGGGCTTTGGCCTCGGCGTCGCGGACCAACTGTTGCGCATTGCGCCTCGCTTCCTCGATAATCTCTTCGGCCGCCTTGCGCCCGGCCTCGACGCCGTCGGCGCGCAACGTGTCGATGAATGATTCGACCGTATGAGTCATCCGCCG
>DOEZ01000212.1 GCA_003532715.1 Planctomycetaceae bacterium | reverse complement strand
GGTTGGGCCGGACAACGCGATTCCATGCTTGGCAAGTTCGTCTTTGATGATTTGCATCGCCTCTTCTTCGGAGAGAAAGACCGGCGGCGTCATGACGATGCAGCCTGTCGAACCACTCCCCTCGCCATGTTCGAAAACGGGCGCGACCACGCCCACTCGCGGAGGGGAAGTCTCCGAAAGGACGTTCGCTTCTTGAGAAGTGAGTGTCTGCTGGGAAGCGTTCGGCGTCGACGGCGAGTCATTACAGCCGCCGATGCTGATCGCCAGAAAGAACGTTGCCGCCCCGGAGGCCGTTTTGCCCCAACGGGCGGTTCGTGACGCTGAATCGGCGAGCAACTCCCCGCGGCGTGGGTATTGCGGCGAAACCAACTCGCCGACCACGGGCTTGGCTCGGAGGAGGTCCGCCCGACACTTGCCTTCGCCCATCGCCAACTCCTTCCATTTGCCAGATAGGTGAGCCTATGCGAACCCAAGTCGGCTCGCGCCGGCTCTACTGCCCGTACGGGCGATTGGCATCATTATACAACGAGACACTATTGTCAACAGCGAGCGTCCATTTCGACGCGAAAACGCTGCGACGGGAGAGCGGAGCGGCGTAGATAACCGGCGACAACCTGAGCGTTCGTCCACGCGCGAATCAACCACCACACCCGACATTGCCCCTCTGGTGGGTTATTTCAAAGGTCTCTGGGAACTTCCGACCGACCACCGGCGTCTGTCTCTCATCGAAAACATCCGCTTCCGGGCAGGAAATCCGGTTCTTGCGCGGCCCGAGGGAGCCATGCTTTAGGAGTTGACAGTACAATGATCAGCGCGTCGCGGGCCGGCTCAACCGGTTCGGCGGCGTCTTTTCCAACTTTCGGAATTCCTTTTTTCAATTGACGGGGAAACGATGAACACCATCTTACGCCAAACCATTCTGGCCCCGCTGCGGAGTAGCACGCTGCGTGGCTGCACCCTACCTGGCTGCGTACTTCTGCTTGGCTGCGTGCTGTCCGCGCTGCCGGGTGTCGCGGTTCACGCTCAAGAGGCGGCTCCGACAAGCGACGAAGCGCCCGAGCAAAACGCGTTTCGCGAGCGGACGATCTACATCCCCTACGAGAAGCTCCGCAAGGTCTTCGAGGCCCAGGGCCGCGGTGTCTTTCTCCCCTACGAGGAGTTCCAGGAGCTTTGGAGAGCGGCTCGCGAAAAACAGCCGATTCGCCCGGACGACAACTCGCCCGTTGGCGCGCTCATCAGCGAAATCGACAACGAAGGAACCGTGTCGGGCGACGTGATGCGGTTCAAGGCTCGCCTGAAGATCGAACTCCTACAAGACGGCTGGCACAAGGTCCCCTTGCGGCTGTCGAACGCGGCCATCACACGGGCGGCGATCGGCGGCAAGCCGGCGCGGCTGGTCTCGAACCCGGGGCAAGGGTACGAACTGCTCGTCGAGAAGAAAAAGGGAGGTGACGCGGCCGTCGAACTCGAGCTCGAATTCGCCCGGGCCATCACTCGCACGCCGGGCCGCAATCAAGTCTCGATCGAGGTGCCCCAGGCCCCGGTCAGCCGCTGGCGGATCACGATTCCCGAGCCGGGCGTCAAGGTCGAAATCGAGCCGCTGCTGGCCGCGTCGGAAGTGCCCGACGAGAAGACGACCGAAGAACCCGGGACGGACAAGAAACCAAACGAAACGGTCGTTCTCGCTTTCGTTGGCGCGGCGCCGACCGTGAGCATCGGCTGGACTCCCAAGACCGAGGGCGCTACCGGACTGGCCGCCCTGGCCACGGTTCAGGCGACCCAACAAACGCGGATCGCCGAAGGCGTCACGCGAACCCAATGCCAATTGGCCTATGCCATCAGCCGCGCGAAACTGGCCGAATTGGCCGTCGTCGTCCCGGCCGATCAGAAGGTCGTCAACGTCTTCGACGCCAACGTTCGCAACTGGTCGGTCGCGAAGGCCGACGACGGCCAGCGCATCGACGTGCAACTGTTCGAACCGGCCGAGGGACGCCAAAATCTGTCGATCGAACTCGAACAATTCAACGAAAAGGCCGCCGAGCCCGTCGTCGTCCCGGTTGTCAAGTCGCTCGGCGTCGGACGCCAGCAAGGCAGGGTGGTCGTTCAGGTCGCGCCGGGGCTGCGCGCCGAGACGACCTCGCGCGCCGGCCTGATGCACATCGACGCCGGAGAAACGCCACCGATGCCAGGCGGCGAGCGATGGGATTTCGCCTTCCGATACGCGGCCGTTCCGTTCGAGTTGAAGCTGGCCGTCGAGAAGGTCCAGCCTCGCGTTCTGGTCGATTCGCTCACCGAAATCGACCTGTCGCCCGACCGACTCATCCTCTCGCTTTCGGCCGTCCATAACGTCGAGCGAGCCGGCATTTTTCGACTCGAATGGGATCTACCGGAGGGATACGAACTGCGCGAGGTGCGAGGTGCCCCGATCGCCGGCGCGACCGAGGCACGCATCGACAGCCATCACCTGACGGGCGAGAAGAAAAACCGGCTGGTCGTGAATCTGTCGCAAAGGGCTTTCGGCCGCACCGGGCTATTCGTTCGCATGGAAAAGAAGCTGGCCCTGCCCGAATTGCTCGCCCCCACCGAAAATGCCGCGCGAATCGACGTCGTCGTTCCGCGTGTCGCGGGCGAGTCAATCGAGGACGAGCGCGGCCGCGTGGTGATTCGCGCGCCTGAGAGCTTGCGCGTCAACCCGGTCGATCCGAAGGGCTTGCGAGCCGTCTCGTTCGGCGAGGCGCTCGCCGGAATGGCCTCGGCCGCGCCGCGCCCGCCGGATCTCCGCGACGTCTTGGCCTTTGCCTTCGCCAAGGATCCGGTCACGCTGACCCTGTCGGCCCAACGGCGAAAACCTCAGGTGACCGTCGGCCAGTTGCTCGTCGCGCGGATCGAGGACGACACGCTGAAATACGAGGCGACGTTCAACTACAACGTCCTCTACAGCGGCATCAAGTCGCTGCGCATCGACGTCCCCGTCGGGCTGGCAGGCAAGCTCCAGAACGAGACCAAGGGCCTCCGTGAGCGGGTCGTCGATCCCGCGCCCGAGGATCTGCCCGAGGGATACCAGGCCTGGGCGTTCAGCGGCGAGACCGAGTTGCTCGGCCGCGGCCAGTTGAAGCTGGTTTGGGAGGAGAAACTCGACAAGCTGGGCATCGGCGACGAGGTGGTTCTTCCGATTCCTCGGCTGATCCCGACCAAGGCCGACTCGGCCCCGATCGACCGCGCTTGGGGCCAGATCGTGCTCGGCAAGGCCGAAACGATCGATCTGCGGCCGTCCGACGAAGCCACCGGTCTGCGGCCCATCGACCCTCGCCATGACCTGATGGACGGAGCCCAGATTCCCCAAGCCGCTCAGGCGTTCGAGTTCCTCGGCCCGTGGTCGCTGGCCGTCACCGCCACGCGCTACGAACTCGAAAGCGTCAAGGTAACCAGCATCGAGCAGGCCCTGGCTCGCATGGTCGTCACGCGGGCCAATGCGGTCGCCGTGCAGATCCTCTGCCGGCTCCGCAGCGCTCAGCAACGGCTCGAAGTGAAGCTGCCCGAAGGCGTGGCGTTCGACACCGAGCCGTTGCGTATCAACGGCCGACCGGTGACGCTCGAACGAGGCGGCCCGAATCAGTTCTTCATTCCCCTGACCGAGGCGAGCGTCGACCGGCCGGTGCTGGTCGATCTGCGCTACACGCTCAGGGACAACGACGGCCGCGAGTTGGCCTTGCCCGAGTTCCCAGAGGATCCGGCCATCCTGAAGGTCCACTTGTGCGTCTATCTGCCCGATGAAACGGCCCTTTTGGGCGTCGCCGGGCCGTGGACCAACGAAATCCGCTGGCAGCCCGACGGAACCATGAACTGGTGGAAACCGACCCATCCGCAAGACGACGGCGCGTTGATCGCATGGATCAATCGCGATATTGCCATGTCGGGCGACCCGGCCGCCGGCTTCGAGACCGATGGACGCCGGTACGTCTTTTCGACGCTTCGGCCGACCGGCCCGTTGGAGTTGAAGAAAATGGACGAGACGCGGCTGACGGCCGTCGTTCTGGCGGTGCTCGTGTTGGGCGGTCTCGTGCTGCTTGCCGCGCCGCTGAAGGTTCGCGTTTTGGCGGTGGGCGTTTTGCTGACGGCCATCGTGCTTTGCGGCGTTTTCGCGCCGCTGCTGGCTCGGCAGATTCTCGACGGCTATTTCGTCGCGGCCCTGGCAATCGTAGCGGTCGTGTGGGCGGTTGTGTTCGTCTATCGCCATCCGCCGCGATGGCCGGCCTCGGTTGAACCGAATCGCCCGACGCCTAAGCCCGTGCCGGCGGCCGCGACCAAGCCGGTTGTCGCCGCGACCGAGGCCGAAACGCGCGCGGGCGAAGCATCGCCGTTTGAAACGTCCGAGCCGTCGGCCGACGCGGCGGGCAACGAAGGAGGCAAGAGCAATGCGTAGTCATCCAAACCGTCCGACACACATGCCGCCGCTGTTGGCCGGCTTGATCTTGACCACCTGCTTTCTGGCCGCGTCGTTGACGCTGCCTGCTTCGGCGGCCGCGCCCGCGAAGCCGGCGGAACCGGCCAAGCCCGCGATCGTCCGCGAGATTCTCGTCCCAATGGACGATTTGAACGTATTGCTCGAAAACCAACCTCGCCGGGTGCTGCTTCCGCGCGAGGAGTACGAAGAGCTGCTCAAGAAGGCTCGCCAATTCGTCGAGGCCGCGCCGCCGCGCGCCGCCGTGCTGGCCGACAGCCGTTTCACGGTCGAGGTCCGCGACGGTCGGGCCGTGATCGAAGGCGTCTTGACGCTCGACGTTCTGTCCGACGGAATCCACGCCGTGCCGCTCGAAATGGCCCACGTCGGGCTGCGCGACGCCGTGCTCGACGACCACCCCGCGCCGATCGGTCGCGGCGACGACGGTCGCTTGGTTCTTTTCGTCGAGGGTCGCGGTCAACACGTGCTTCGACTGTCGATG
>DOEZ01000659.1 GCA_003532715.1 Planctomycetaceae bacterium | reverse complement strand
TCGTCGCCAGCGTCTCGTGCATCTACGGCCTCGGCTCGCCCGACGACTATCGCGAGATGATGGTCGGGCTGGCCGTTGGCGACCAGGCCGACCGCGACAAGGTGCTCCAGAAGCTCGTCGATATCCAATACGAGCGCAACGACTTCGCCTTCGAATCGGGCAAGTTCCGCGTTCGCGGCGATTGCGTCGAAGTCTACCCATCCTACGAACAATTCGCCCTACGCATCGAGTTCTGGGGCGACGAGGTCGAGCAGCTTTCGCTGATCAACCCAACCAGCGGCGAGGTGATCGAGCGCCGCGACCAACTGTTCGTCTACCCGTGCAAGCACTTCGTCCTGCCCGAGGAACGCATCGAAAACGCCGTCAAGGAAATCCGCGCTGAGTTGAGCGGCCGGCTCGAACAATTCCGCGAGCAAGGCAAGCTTCTCGAAGCCCAGCGCCTCAGTGCCCGAACCCGCTTCGACCTCGAAATGATCGAGCAGGTCGGCTACTGCCCGGGGATCGAGAACTACAGCCGCCCCCTGAGCGGTCGCCCCCCCGGCTCGGCCCCCGACACACTCTTCAGCTTCTTCCCCGAAGACTTCCTGCTGCTGGTCGACGAGTCGCACGTCACGGTGCCGCAAATCCGCGGAATGTACGCCGGCGACCACAACCGCAAGGTGACGCTTGTCGAGCACGGATTCCGCCTGCCCAGCGCGTTGGACAACCGGCCGCTGAGGTTCGAGGAATGGGAAGAACGCTTCAGCCAGGTCATCCACGTCTCGGCCACGCCCGGGCCTTATGAACTTGAACACTCCGAAGGCCGCATCGTCGAACAAGTGATTCGTCCGACTGGTTTGCTCGATCCGCAGATCGAAGTCTCGCCCGCGCGGACCCAGGTTCCTCATCTGCTCGAACAAATCCGCGCCCGAACCGCCGTCAGCCAGCGAGTGCTGGTCACCACGCTCACCAAACGGCTCGCCGAGGATCTTTCGGCCTACTTCACCAAACAGAACGTCCGCTGCAAGTGGCTCCATAGCGAGTTGGACGCCTTCGAGCGGGTCGAGTTGCTCCGCGACCTCCGCCAAGGGCATTTCGACGTCCTCGTCGGCGTCAATCTGCTACGCGAGGGCCTCGACCTGCCCGAAGTCTCGCTGGTGGCCATCCTCGNNCCTCGACGCCGACAAGGAAGGCTTCTTGCGGAGTGAGACGTCGCTGATGCAAACGATCGGCCGCTCGGCGCGAAACGTCGACGCCAAGGTGATTCTCTACGCCGACACGGTGACGGATTCAATGCAGCGAGCAATCGACGAAACGACGCGGCGACGCAAGTTGCAGGAAGAGTACAACCGCGAACACGGCATCACCCCAGAGACAATTCGCAAGGAGATACGCGCGGGCATCGAGGCCGAGGCGGCCGCCCACGTCCGATCGAACGCCGCGGTCGGACTCAAGGACGAAACACAGTACATCACCGAAGAGTATCTCAACGAACTCGAAGCCGAAATGCAAGCGGCGGCCGAGGCGCTCGAGTTCGAGCGGGCAGCCGCCCTGCGCGATCGAATCGTCCAAATGCGAGGCCAAATGGGCAAATCGCTCGCCGAAGCCGAAATCGACCACGCCACCCGTGACCAACGTGGCCGACGACGCAAGCGGAAGCAGGTTACCGACCGGGGAATTCCGAAACCGAAGAAGATGCCGTGAGGGCCTAACCCTATTTCCGCATTTCTTCCAGCCCGAGCCGCTTCATCTTCTTGTAGAGCGTGGTCCGGTTGATCCCGAGTGTCTCGGCCGTCGCGTTGCGGTTCCAGTTGTTCATCTCAAGCACGTCCAGAATGATCTGACGCTCGGGCGCTTCGAGCGACTCCTTCAGCGAACGGTCGGCGGCAGAACCGACGGGGTACGATCCGCCCGCAGCCATTTCGCCGGGCAGGTCCTCGACCGTAATAACGTCGCCCTTGCCCAGCAAAACCGCTCGCTCGATCACGTTCTGTAGTTCGCGGACGTTGCCCGGCCAGCGGAACCGCTGCAACGCGGCCATCGCCGGCTCCGTGATCTCGCGCGTCTTTCTTCCCGACTCCTCGCACGCCCGTGCCAGAAAATGCTTGGCAAGCAGCGGTATGTCCGAAATGCGTTCGCGCAGCGGCGGCAGCTCGATGTTGATCACATTGACGCGATAGTACAGANNGAAAACGACCCTCGGCGACCGCCCTCGAAAGATCGTCGTTCGTGGCCAGAATCACGCGTGTGTCGACCGTGTACGTCTTGTTGCCGCCGACCTGCTCGAACTCGAAATCCTGCAAGACGCGAAGAAGCTTGACCTGCATGCTCGGACTGGCGGTGCCGATTTCATCCAGAAAGATCGTTCCCGTGTCCGCTTGTTTGAACTTGCCCATCTTCTCGCCCACCGCGCCGGTGAACGCCCCGGCCGCGTGCCCGAACAACTCGCTCTCCAAAAGCGTTTCGGGCAAAGCGCCGCAGGCCACCTCGACGAACGGTTTGTCGCGTCGCCCGCTTCGGCGGTGAATGGCCCTCGCAACGAGCGACTTGCCCGTGCCGCTTTCACCGGTGATGAGAATGGTTGCCTTCGTGTCGGCCACGCTGTCGACCATGTCGTAGATGCGTCTCATGCGTTGGTCGTTTCCGACGATGTTCTCCATGCCGAATCGCAAATCGAGCTGAGCCTTGAGCGCGGCGTTTTCCTCGATGACCCGGCGCTGGTTCAACGCGCGGTCGATCGCCATCGCCAATTCCTCGTCGATCAGCGGCTTCGTCAGGAAGTCGAACGCGCCCGCGCGAATCGCTTCGACGGCCGAATCGACGCTCCCATAGCCCGTAATCATGATGACCGGCGTGGCGGGCGATCGCGAGCGAACGTGCTTGAGCACGTCGAAACCGTCGGACTCGCCCAAACGGATGTCCGTCAACACGAGGTCGTACGACCGCCGGTCCACCGCCGCCACGGCCTCGGCGCAATTCTGCCCGGTGTCCACGTCGAACCCTTCCGAGCGAAGCCACTCGGCCATGGACGTCAGGACATGTCGATCGTCGTCAATCAGCAAAAGCGAGGCGCGTTTCATCATAATCACCGTGGGTAGCCGACGGCCCGGAGAATGGGTGCGTTGGGGTTTTCCGGAGAATCTGTCGGAAATTATCTACGTTACCGGTTGAGCAAGGTCAACATGATGGGAGGCATTTTCGGCACGGGAAAGACAAAAAGAACTCGGAGAATTCGGGTAACCCGGATTATTCACGAACCAACACTAACCCGAAGCGCAAGCGAGAGGAACGCAACGACAAATCCCGCCCAGCCCGGATTATTCACGAACCAACACTAACCCGAAGCGCAAGCGAGAGGAACAC
>DOEZ01000015.1 GCA_003532715.1 Planctomycetaceae bacterium | reverse complement strand
GGTCGCCGTAGAGGAGTCCCATGACGATATAGGCTCCATTGATTTTGGCGTCGATGTTGAAGTTTGTTCTGTCGTTCGAACACGAGAACCGGCGATAGGCGGGGTTGCGCTGATATTTCTCGTCGATTTTTTTCCACGTCGCTTGCCAGTCGTCGGGATGCTCCTTGTGCCAGGCGAGCACGTCGCGAATGCATTCGGCATACTGGCTTCCGGCGGGAATGCACTTCAACCCGGCCTCGACGATTCGCGTCGGATCGGTTTCGAAGAAGGCTTCGCTGTACATCCCGGCGACGAACTGTCCGCCGTAAAGCCCGTCGCCATAGTTCATCAGACGTCCGAATTTCTCACCCGATTCGATGGCGAGGTTCGGCATGCCCGGTGCAATCAGACCGGCGAAATCGGCTTCAATCTGATAGTCGATGTCATCGGCATGGCTGTTGAAACGGGGATGGCCGGAGTCGGGCGGAGCGATGCCGCGACGAAGGTTGATCCGGCCGAACTTGTTCGCATGCCACAACGGATAGCGGCTATTCGCGAAGTCGATCCCCGCCTGACGGATCGAGCCGTCGAGGCCATGTTCTTCGAGCGTTCGCAAGAAGGTCATCTCGACGTACAGGTCGTCTTGCCTGAACTGGTTGATCATGGCCGGTTTCCACTTGGGGACTTGGCCCTCGGGGATGATTCGGCCGTTGAACTGGAACTCCGTCGGGGCACCCCAGCCGACACCCGCCATCTGGCCGATCCAGCCGGCGGCCATCCGGTCGCGATATTCGGCCACCGAAAGCCGTCGTGCGGGCGGATCGGCCGCCGCCAGGCTCGACGTTACACCAAGAACCATGAGGCAGCACGAAAGGTTCAGCCCAAACGACTCACTATTTCTCATGGCAGCACTCCTCTTGCGGGCGGAGAATGGTGAAAACGGTCTTGTTTCGCGGAGGCGGCGTGCGGCGATGGGCGCATTGCCGCCACGACGTCACTCATCATGATACTCGATAGTCGTAGCACAAGCCTATTCCGGCGGGGCAGTGTCGCTTTTTTGCCACAATGCGTCGCCCCCATGCGACACGAGAAGTGAATGGGAACCCCCTTCCGTAGGCAGAACGGTCACGGCCCACGGGAGGGCCTCGGCGAAATCCGCTACGACTGAGCGGTGGGCAAAGATGAGATTCGGGGTCCCCGAGCCAACGGTAAGATTGAGAAACTGGCGATTCGGGATTTGGCACGCCTTTTGCACATATACTTAACCGCGTGCCGATGGCACAGCACTCACCCCCCCAGACGGTTCGGCGATCCACCTCGGGTCGCCGAACCGGAACAGAGTAGAGGCAAAACACCTGTTTTTTGGACGGAGAAGAGAAACGTTACGTTCGAGACTCTAGAAAGGCCGTCGAGGTTAATCTAGTTTCGGTGTCTTCCTAGTGGAACAGAGAGCACCTGGAACCGGAGAAGTAGGCATCCCGACGGGTCGGAGGCTTCGGCTTCCGAGAAGCAAAGGCGAGTTGGGGATCTCTTGCCGATCAATCCCCAACTCGCCTGTTTTATTTTGATACAGCAAAATTGAACACCTGTCTCAGAATAGAACACTACAAGGCTACCCGTTCGGGCTACGGTAGTCAACATTCTTTCGCTTCGGAATGATCTCGCACCTTGCCACGCGGGTTCTTCTTTGAAACCGCTTCGCCGGGACCTCGCTCCGGTGAACTGCAATCCCCCCTTCTCGTTATGGTGCCGGACGCCGTAGAATGGGGCTTTCGGCTCAATCCGATCCTCGGGCCCGTTCGCCCGAGTTCTCGAGTGCCCTCGACGCTTCACGAAGGTCCACCTCGCCATGCCCTCCGATCGACCCAGAGTTACGGTTCCCAATTTGGTGGCCATGAAGGCGGCCGGTGAGAAGATCGCGATGCTCACGGCCTACGACTTCCCGACGGCACGCCTGTTGGACGAGGCGGGCATCGACGTGATCCTGGTGGGCGACAGCCTCGCGGCCGTGGTCCAGGGACGCGATACGACGCTACCGGTAACCCTCGACCAGGTGCTCTACCATGCCGAGATGGTCGGCCGCGCGGCCGAGCGCGCACTGGTCGTCGTCGATATGCCTTTCCCCACGTTTCATCTAGGGAAGTATCGGGCCATCGAAAACGCCGCTCGCGTCCTCAAGGAAACGCTCTGCCGCGCCGTGAAAATCGAAGGCGGCGAGAAGCAAGCGGAGGTAATCGAAGCGGTTGTCGAGGCCGGAATTCCCGTCATGGCGCATATCGGCTTNNAGCATCCATCAATTGGGCGGTTACAGCGTCCAGCGCGATCGGGACGCCCTGCTCGCCGACGCCCAGGCGGTCCAGAACGCCGGCGCGTTCGCGGTGGTTCTCGAATGCGTTCCGGCCAAGTTGGCCGAGGAAGTAACCCGGTCGATTCGGATTCCGACGATCGGCATCGGCGCCGGTCCCCATTGCGATGGCCAGGTGCTCGTCTTGCACGACCTGCTCGGGTTGACGCCCGGCCGTGTTCCCCGCCACGTGAAGGTCTACGCCGAATTGGGCAAGACCATCGCCGAAGCCGTCACGCAATACGGCCAGGACGTTCGCACGGGCACGTTTCCGAGCACGAAGCAGGCGTTTCGGTAAACGTTATCTGGCCTCCGTCGCGACCGGATCAGACACGGCCGCGACGAATCGGCCGTCGCGAGATCACGCACAACCCCGCGGCAAGCAACAGGGCGAACACGGTTGGCTCGGGCACGCCCGACACGGCATAGCCGCTGAAGCCCGCGACCGTGAAGCTGGCATATCTGCCGTCATACGTGAGGTCCATCGCATCGTAGGCTTCCCAGTCGGCTCCGTCGTAGTGCCACAGCCGGAGGTTGTCGCGCGAGAACGAAGCGCCGACCTCGAACGAAAGGTAGGCCGGATCGCCGGCGGCGTACGCGCCGACGACGTCGAAGTCCCACGCCCCGAGGACCAACTCGCCCGAGTCGAGAATCGCCTCGAGATTGGCCAAAGCCATCTCGTCGATCACCGTGGCGGTGAACGCAAGTTCGTTCGGATTGGGCATCATCATCGTTTCCGAATAGGCGCCGCCAATTGCCTCCCGGGCAAGGAAGCTCGCGCCGACCGTCCAGCCAGTCGCAATGTCGTCGACGCGAATGCGTTGCCGGTCGGACAGATCGATCACCACCGGGCTGTCGGCCGTGCTCGCGGCGACTTTGGAGACGGTGAACTCGCGGGCAAGGGCATCCCACGTTCCGCCAACGGCCTGGCAGACGCCACTTTCGGTCCATGCCCCGGCGGAGATGGGCGTGTAGACGGCGTCCGTGGCCGGCACCGCGCCGGCCATGATCCGCACGGTTCCGCCGTTGGTGATTGCGCCGCTGCCGCCGCCCACGATGAGACTGCTGCTGCCGTCGACGGCGATGGAGAGCAATGACAGGCTGTTGATCGACACGGTTGTGGCCAGAACAGCGCCGCCGTTGGCTATATTCAGCGTTCCCTTGCCGGAACTGCCGAAGTTGAGCGCTCCGTTGTTGGTCCACTTCGAACCGGCGCCGTCGACCATGACAAACCCGGTTGCACTACTCTGATCGGCAATGCGGCCACTGCCGTTGGTCACCGTCCCGCCAGCCGTGATTGTGAGAATTGCAAGGCCCCGTCGACCGATGGCCATGGAACCGCTGCACGTCCAATTCGAGCCGTCTCCATTGACGAGAACGTCACTCGTCGAACCGGTGTTGTAGCTCAGAACACTCGGGTAGCCTTGTATGGTCCCACCGCCGGTGATTCTCACCGTCCCGTTGCCGGAATAGCCGACGTAGAAATAGGAGCTATTTGTCAGTTTGGAGCCGTAGCCGTCGACGGTCAATATACCCGTGGTACCGGCATTTTCACCGAGATACGCGTAGCCCGCGGTAACAAGACCTCCGTCGCCGACCGACAGCTCGCCGTCGCTGTATTTGCCGACGTAGAGATAGGAACTGTTGTTCCACTTGGACCCGTCGCCGTGGACGTTTGCCCGGCCGGTCGCCGAGCTGTAACCTCCCACGCAACCGTCCCTGTTATTGACAACACCGCCATCGAATACGTTCAGAACTCCGCTTCCGTAGACTCCAATGGTGATATCCCTGACATTGGTCCACGTCGAGCCGCCGCCGGTAATGGTTGCGGTGCCGCTGGAGCCATCCTCGTCGCCGATAACGGCATAGTAGCTCTCGAGGGTGCCGCCGTTGCCGACCGTGAGTGTTCCGTTGCCGGAATTGCCGACGTAGAACTCTTCGCTGGTGGTCCATTTCGAGTTGGCGCCGGTGATTGTCGCCGATCCACTCGATCCGGAATGGTAGCCAAGTTGACCCGTAATCGAGTTCACGTTCATACCGTCTCGAATCGTAATTGAGCCGGTGGTCAGGTAGCCCGCTCCCAGGTCGCCGACGTCCGCCGGATTGCTCATGTTCAGATTGACCGTGACGTTTTGATCCATCGGACCCGTGATCGCGAACGTCTGAATCGTGCCTCGATCATCGTCGAACACGAGGGCAACGTCGCTGACCAATCCGCGGGCGTGGATGGTGCCAGTGCCGAGCAGTTGCGAAGACGACGCCCAGAGCATCTTGGTGGCGAGAGTTCCGCCGCCGTCGCCGAAATCAATTTTGCCGGTGGAGCCCGGATTCCAGGCGACCATGGTCGTGCCGCCGACCGTCACAACGCCGCCGTCCGATATGTTGAGAGTTCCGTCGCCCGAGTAGCCGACACCCATGGCGCCGATGGTGGCCCACGTCGAGCCGGCGCCCGAGACGGTCGCAACGCCCTTCGAATCGACCTCGTAGCCGATTGCATTTTGAGCGAGAAAGAAACTGTCGCGAATAACGCCGCCGTCGGTGATGTTGAGTTCTCCGTCTCCGGCGTAACCGACGAAGACACCGCCAACCACGTCCCACTTCGAGCCCACGCCGTCGATGGTCAGCTTGCCGGTGGAGCCGGTGTTGTTGCCGATGAAGCCGTACGACGCCGTGTTGACGGTCGCGCCGCCGGTGATCGTCACGGTTCCGTTGCCGCTCTCGCCGACGTGAAGGTACTTGCCAGTGGCCCATTTCGAGCCCGCGCCGCTCACGCTGACCTGCCCGGCGACGCCGGTCCAGTAGCCGACGTAGGCGTCGCCCGTGCTGCTGACGCTTCCGCCGGCGCTGATCGCGAGCGTCCCGTATCCTTGGTGTCCGACGATGAACTCTCCGCTGTTGGTCCACGTTGAGCCGATACCGCTGACGCTAGCCGCCCCCGTTGATCCGGCTTGATCGCCGAGATAGGCATGCGTATTGGTGACGGTTCCCTTGTCGGCGATGTTCAGCACACCGTGGCCGAAACGGCCGACGGCGAGCGACGCACTGTTGGTCCATTTCGAGTTGTTTCCGCTGACGTTCACCGTGCCCGTCGAGCCGGCCTGAAATCCGATCACGCCGCCGCTGCTCACCACTGCCGCGGCGCTGAGCACATTGAGTGTTCCCGTGCCGAAGTAGCCCACGTTGAGCGAGTTGCAGGTCCACTTCGATCCCGAGCCCGTCACGCTGGCCGTGCCATCGGCGGCGGCGGCATAGCCGAGATAGCCGTTGCCTGATTTGACGGCGATTGCGTTGCGGATCGTCAACGACCCGGCGCCCAGGTATCCGGCGCCAAAATCGCTCGAATTGGCCGCGTCGCTCATATCCAGGTTGACCGTGATGTTCCGATCGGGATCGTGCTCGGGATCGCCGGGGATCAGGAACGTCTGAACAAGGCCGTGTGACGAGTCGAATACGAGGTTGACGTCGCTTACAAGTCCCTCCGTGTTAATGGTGCCGGTGCCGGTCAATTGACTTGGTGAGACCCAGAGTGACTTCGTCGAAAGCGATCCGCCCGCGGCGCCGAAGTGGATTGTCCCGCTGGAGCCGACCTGGTAGCCGATGTAGGTCTTGTCGCCCGCGGCGACGGCGGCGCCGTTGAGGATGTTGAGC
>DOEZ01000234.1 GCA_003532715.1 Planctomycetaceae bacterium | reverse complement strand
CTCGACCCGGGCTCCGCCGGGCAGATGGATCGACACGGTCGCGACGTTCGGCGTCACGCGGACGATTTGGAAGAGGGAATCGTTTTCGGCGCTTCCAACGGCGCGGAGCGTGCTGGCGGTTCGGAACATGTTGCCGACACGGCATCCGTTGTCGCCTCGCGGCGTGTTGGCGGCGCGGGGCGTGTTGACGGTTTGCGGCGATGCACGGCGCCGGCCCGCCGCCTTGCTTCCGGGCGACCGGGCGATGGCGAGTCTCCTTCGCCACCAGTAAAACGACGCGGTCGAGACGCCCTCGTGTTCGCAGAACCGGGCAACTGTCAGCCCGGACCGGGCAAATCGCCCCATCCGCACTCGCCACCTGCCCGCCTTGCTTGAGTCCGATGATCGAGCCATGATAGGCCTCCTGAGTGTGAGTTGCCAATCTCACGTCCCAGCCTATCACGGCCGTCAATCATGGTTGTGGTGCGCGCTTACGTCTCACTTATGTTGACACAGAGGGCATCGCCGCTTTCTGTAAAGCGCTTCCAACCACTTTACACTTTTTTTGATTGCCGTGCCTGGGTTTAATAATGGGAGATCTCGCGAGTAGTCCCACTAAACAGACCAAGCAGGAATGCGTAAAGAAGTCTCACAAATCTGCGAACAGCCATCTCCGGACTATGTCGACATCCGCGAACTGAGCCGGATTGCTGGTCTCTCGACAAGCACTCTGCGCCGTCGTGTCCGGGATGGAAGTCTACCGACGATCCAGCCGGGAGGTCCCCGCACGAGGATGCTCTTCCAACGAGATGTGCTCGATCAGTTAGCAGCATTGCGTACGAATCCCGCGGCGGCGCAAAACGACGTCTCTACCCTGACCAAGCAGCGAATCGAGCAAGCGGCGAGTGTTTCTGCCGGTCCGGTCACAGTGGCGGACTTTCCAGGCAATCTAGTCCGTTCAGACCCGGATGCATCCGATATCCCCGGACGGCGTCCCCGTTGGGAAGGCCGTTTCCAAATGAAAATCAACAAATCAAGTCCCTAATGAAAGCCATGTCGTGCCATGCCCAAGAAAAGAAAGAATGAAATAGTCACCAGCCAGTTCTTCACGTGGAAGCTTTGCCAACGAGACGGGGTATATCAAGCTGACGGCCGAACGAATCCAGTTTCCGCGGGGCGCCACTCACTCGGAACGAAATCGCGGGAGGAAGCAGTTCGGAAACTTCGAAACCTGGACTTGCTCAGAGCCGTTGAGCTGGGACTAGCCAATCCGAGTCTGCTTCAACAACCACACACGAACCAGATGGGCTTCGACGAAGGCGTGGCGGTGTATCGCGCACACGTCGAACGTCCTGCGGTCACCGGTGGCGCAAGTCCACAAACCTGGGCTCGCTATCGCGCCGTTTTTGATAAGGCGGTGCCCTTCTTCGAGAAACGTGGTCTTGCCTCGTGGCACCAAGTCACTCGTAAGCACCTTGAGGAATACGCCGCGTGGTTGGACGGCGAACACTACGCCTATCGCACTCAGTTCATTGAGCTCACGACGATCAAGCAGGCCATGAACTACCTGGTTGACGCCGGGCATCTTTCGGCCGAATGCCGGATCAAACTGCCCTTGCCGAAACCGACCGGCACGGATACCTACTGCTGGTCTCCGGCTGAAGTCTCAAGCATGATCAGGGGCTGCCACGCAAGAACGGATTTGGATTGGCTGGGCCACATACTTACCGCACTGGCCTGCACGGGCATGCGGATTTCCGAGCTGGCCTCGTTGCGATGGAGTGACCTCGATCTTCCGGCCAAGGTCATCAGTTTGAAGGATGAAACGAGCAGTCGGCGCCGTATGGTTCACAGGAAACCGAGACAAACCAAGAGTCGCCGAACTCGTTGTCTCCCCATTCACGATGATCTTCTTGGGGTTTTGCGGCAGCTGCCACGCGTCGACGATGGCTTGGTATTTCACGGGCCGCGAGGGGGAGTTCTCAGCGCGGACATCACGCGACGCACGCTGATTCGCGACGTACTCGCGCCACTAAAAACGAGCTTTCCCGCGGCGGAGGGCGATATCGGGTTTGCCGATGGACGGCTTCACAGCTTCCGCCATTACTTCTGTTCGCTCTGCGCGAACCAGAACGTGCCGGAGCAAATGGTCATGGAGTGGCTCGGGCATCAGGAGAGCAAGATGGTGCGGCATTATTATCACGCACACAACGAAGAAGCCCAGAAGCATATGAAAAGAATCAATTTCACCGGGGATGTGGACGAGACTCCGCACGCCCCATAATCCCCTAGGAGGTCCCGGGGGGACCATGTTGAGGAGTTCTTGGTCATGTTCAAGCCAATCATTAGCGTGACGGTTGTCGCGGTCTTCGAGGGTCTTCGTCGGCCTATTCGAGAGTCCGCACCGGCCCTGATTGGCACATCATTGACACAGTCGACTGTGTCAATGAAAATGGCTCTTCGCAAGCATTTGCAACGCAAACACTTACGAAGAGCCGATCAGAACAAGCGGAGAGGACAGGATTCGAACCTGCGGGCCCCGTAAAGGGCCACGGGTTTAGCAAACCCGCGCTTTCGACCACTCAGCCACCTCTCCTACCCCCATTGCGGGGATGATCGCTCGTTTGCGCTCGAGCCAGACGGCAACAGCCATCCCGTGACAAACGCAACCACGACATCGCCAAGCATACCACAAATGCGGGCGTCGGCAAGCGGGGTGGTTCGGACAGACTTCCCCCCTTCCGTGCCCCCAAAGCTCAGTCCTTGCGCGAGTTGCGAATTTCCTGCGTGTTCTTCATCGAGCAGAACTTCGGCCCGCACATGCTGCAATAACGGACTCCGTCGGTCTCGACAAGCGTCTCCTCGCGCATCCGTCGCGCCGTCTCGGGATCGAGCGACAACCGGAATTGCTCGTCCCAGTCGAATGCAAACCGGGCTCGACTCAGGGCGTCATCCCGGTCGCGAGCCCCTGGACGCCCGCGGGCGATATCCGCCGCGTGGGCCGCGATCTTGTGAGCGATCACTCCCTGGCGAACGTCGTCCAAGTTGGGCAACCCGAGGTGTTCCTTCGGGGTGACGTAGCAGAGCATCGACGCGCCGAGCCAAGCCGCGATCGCCCCGCCGATCGCGCTGGTGATATGGTCGTAGCCCGGGGCGATGTCGGTCACGAGTGGTCCGAGGAGGTAGAACGGCGCCCCATGGCACCACTCCTGCTCGCGACGGATGTTCATCTCGATCTGATTCATGGGGACGTGACCTGGCCCTTCGATCATGACCTGGCAGCCGCGGTCCCACGCGCGCAGGGCCAACTCGCCCATCACCCGCAACTCGGCGAACTGGGCCTCGTCGCTGGCGTCGGCCTGGCAACCGGGCCGCAATCCATCGCCCAGACTCCAGGTGACGTCGTGCTCGCGCATGATATCGCACAGATCGTCGAAATGCGTGAAGAACGGGTTTTCCTCACGGTGGACCGTCATCCAGCGAGCGACCAACGACCCGCCGCGACTGACGATGCCCGTCACGCGGCGATCGGTTAGCGGAACATGCTCACGAAGCAAACCGGCATGGATCGTCATGTAATCAACGCCCTGCCGCGCCTGCTGTTCGACGACGGCGAGGAAATCGTTCGGACCCATGTCGACAATGTCGTCAAGCTGTTCGGCCACCTGATAGATGGGAACCGTGCCGACCGGGACCGTCGCGGCGTCGATCATGCGTTGACGAGTTGCCGTAATGTCCTCGCCCGTCGAAAGGTCCATGACCGTGTCGGCGCCGCACTGAACCGCGCACGACAACTTGCGTAACTCGCACTGTGTATCGCTCGTCAGGGGCGAATTGCCCAAATTCGCGTTGACCTTGGTCCGCGTGGCAATCCCGATTCCGATCGGTTCGAGCGTCTTGGCCAGATGTGCTCGATTGGCCGGAACGACCAGCCGGCCGGCCGCCACCTCTTGCCGTACGGACTCGCCGTCAAGCTGCTCGGCCTGGGCAACGGCTTCGACCTCCGGGGTGATTACACCGGCCCGGGCCTGTTCGATTTGGGTCATTCAGTCTCTATCTCCGTGGGTAAGAACGGCCGTCGGGGCACCGGTTCCAGGGGCAAACGCAATTGAATCGGGTTCCAAGATATCCTTGCCGCATTTCATGGCGATACCCTCCGCGCCAAAGTCTCCTTGGACAATCAAGTGACCTTCGCAAGGAGGGAATGCTCCTGCATCCATTGCCCATCCTACCGCATGGTGTCTTCATGTCAATCGGCAATACCCCTCTTAGGAGTGTGGTCACTCGACCTAGCATGTGTTTCCAAGTAAAAACCGCATCTTCCTAGGAATCGCTGTTAACGCCCTGCGCGCAAGCGAGTCGATCTCATGCGATGGAGTCTCGTATTAACATTGTCGGTTGCACAGCCCAAACACCTCCGAGTTCCTGCCATGGTTCGGATCACACTTCTCGCGGTGGCGATCTTGTTGGCGCTTCCGAGTCTGGCCGGCGCAACCGAACCCCCCGATGCAAAATGGTATCTCAACGACGTCGATCCCGCTTGGGCGCTCGTTCGGGCCGAGTTGATCCAGCGGTCGCTCATCCGCGGCCAGTCGGTGGAGCCCTTTGACCCATTGAAGGCCGACAGGCCCGACTTCACGGAGTCGCCCACGACGATGGGACTCCGCCGACTCCAGCTCGAAGCAGGCTGGACGTACCTTCATGACACGGCCGAAGGGATCGACACAAACGTCCATGTGTTGCCTGAACTTCTGCTCCGCTTCGGGTTGACCGAGAGAATCGAACTCCGCCTCGCGTGGTCCGGCTATGAAAGTCACAAAGAAACCGACGCGAACGCGATCGAAATCGCCTCTTATGAGGGAGGAACGGACCCGTGGTTCGGCTGCAAGTTGCAAGTGTCGAAGCAGCAGGTTTGGCTGCCCGAGTCGGCGATGATTGTATCCGCCTCCGCCCCGGTCGGAGCACGCGTTTGGACTAGCGATCGTGTCGATACGGTGGTCAATTATATCTACGCCTGGGATCTGACTGATCGCCTGTCGGTGGCCGCCAGCACGGGCGCGTGGTGGACCGAGCAGAACGGCGATGCGATGAGCGTCATTCATCAGTCGGCGGTCGTCGGGCTCGCATTGACCGAGCGGCTGGGGACCTACTTCGAGTGGTTTGGTCTCTTCTATCACGGTAGTCCAGTGGACCGGCCCGAGCACTACGTCAACGGCGGGTTTACCTTTCTGGTCACCGAAAACCTGCAATTCGATTGGCGGCTCGGCGTGGGGCTGCCCGAGGCGTCGGACGACCTCTTCACGGGAGTCGGATTTGTCATCCGTTGGTGACAAATACCCCACTCCTCCCATCCTTCCTGAGTGGAATCGCTCTCACAGCTTCGCTAAAGCTCAAGATCGGCACAACCGTCACCCGATAAAGGGAACAGGCTTGCGCCGAGACGATAGCGTGCGCGCCGCTGGCCGGCGCGCTTTCAGCACGTAACGGAGTACCGGGGAGCGGCTTCGCTGGCAAGACCGATTGAGCCCAGCAGCACACGAAGCACCCCCTATTGGTAAAGGATCATGCCATGAGTGGGTATAACGCCCCGCGGCCTTCGACAAGAGCGGACTCAATGAGAGGGCGGCGTGTCTCCCAAAGCGATCTTGGCGACCAGGGCGACGAGCCCATGGTGCTTGCACGCATTTCCGACTTCGCGGCCGTTAATTGCGACGTGACCTGCGACGTGGACGACGAGGTGAACGACGAGGTGAACGACGACCAGTCGTTCGATCCGTTTGACGTTGACGAGGCACGCAAAACGGATACGCTCGGCGCGCTCCAGTCGCGGTTGAGGATGGGCGGACTGGTGCTGGCGGTCGGTATCTTTGGCTTCCTGCTCGGCCGCATGACGGCACCCAAGCCGGACGTCGATTTGGATTCCGTTCCCTTGGGGCGAGCCGCGACCGCATCGGAGCCCCCCGCGTGGACCGCCCCGACGTTGACCGCGCCAACATTGACACCTCCGGCCATCGCGCCGAGCATCGTGCTCGAACAGCCGAAGACGCGGCTCCACGGCGAGACGCCACGATTGCACAGTCAGCCTAACGAGCCGGCTTTGACGCCGATGCTGATGGGGCCGTCGGACGTGTCGCGGCCCGATGCCGAAAGGTCGGTCGCATCCGGCAATACGGCAACGCATCCACAGCCGGCCATATCCTCGGAAAAGGGGGCGACGGAGCAACCGGCGCCGCCCACGAGAACGCCCATGCAGACGGCTTGGCCGTTGGACATATCGCCGCAATCATCGCCGCGGGTAACAGCCAATCGGCCCATGGCCATCGAGGACACGTCGAATCCTTCGCCTCCGACCGGCCCTCTTTCGTCCGCCGACGCGAGCGTCGCCAGGCGACCGAACGATCTCGACCGCTTGGGCCAGGAAAGCGGCCCGCGGCCGCCCGTCTATCCTCGCACCAACTATCCGGCTCCCGCGTATCCCACGACCGACTATCCGGCGGGTCCCCCAGCGACACAACCGGCCGCGCCGACCGGAACAACGCCGCCCGCTCGCTACTACTGATCGGAAGAACGGCCGGCGTTTCGGCATGGCACGATTGTTACAGGAACGAGCAATGAGCAAACTCGACCAGGCCTTTTCGAGAGCCTATCAAACGACGAATTCCCGTCTTGCCTTTCCGAAGCTGGCGCGAACGACCCACTCGATACCCTTGTCCGAAGCGATGGGCCGGGTCGGCGCCGAGCGAGCCGACGAGGTGGACGGTGACGCGGAAGATGAGTTGTTGAGCCCGGCGAACGTCTTGCTCAAGATGTCCGACTTCACCGAAGGCACGTCCGGCTCGCCTTTGGCGTCGTGTGCTGAGAAGCCGGCGGCAAACGTGCCGACAACCGAATCGTTGCCTGTGTTTCGACCCATGTTGCAGGTCGAGGCATTCGCATGGCCCCCGACGCTGACCGAAGCGAGCGAGGCGTCGCTCGCCCAGTTTGACGCCGCCGCCGCGGCGATCCTCGAACTCAAGGGGCCCGGTCCGGGCGTCATCGGGCTTGTCGGCGGCGCGAGCAAAGTCGGATGCACCACGACCTTGCTGGCCGTCGCCGCGCGACTGGCGCAGCGAGGCATGAACATCGCAATGGTCGATGCGAACGAGGCGTCGCCCACGTTGTCCTCATGCCTGGGACTACTTCCATCCCTCGGGTGGGAAGACGTGGTTGCCGGCCGCGAACCGGTCGTCGAGGCACTCATCGAGTCGATCGAGGATCGGTTGACGCTGCTGCCGTTGTGCAATCCAAAGGAGCTTGCCCGGGTCGGCGATGCGACGATCGCGTCGAGCCGCGCGGCCGCCGTCCTGGCGATTCTTCGAGACCATTTTGATTTGGTGCTGGTGGATCTGGGCATCGCCGATGCGGCCGGACGACCGATGGACGGCGCAGTCGATGAAGCCGTCCTGGTGACCGATGCTCGCCGCCCGTCGAAGGACGACGTGCTCGAGCGGCGCGACCTTCTCGAACGGCGGGGAATCGCCTGCGCCGGCCTGATCGAAAACTTCGCGCGATCGAGCAGGTCCGTCGACCATCGGCGCGCCGCTTGAGAATCGGCCGCGCCGACCCGTGAAACCCCGCGTGAACGGAGTTCATCCAATATGTACGAATCCTACTGGCATCTTCGCGAAAAGCCGTTCGAGCCGGGTGTCGACGGCGGTTTCTACTACCCGAGCGAAACCCACCAGGCGGCCATTCTGAAACTCCGCTACGCCATCGAAAACCGTCGTGCCGGCGCCCTGCTCGCCGGGGGGTCGGGACTCGGCAAGACGCTCGTCGTCGCCATGATTCGCTCGATGCTCGGCGAAAAATTCCAGCCGTTCGTCCACCTGTGTTTTCCGCAGATGCCGCCCGATCAGTTGATGGCCTATTTGGCCCTGTGGCTCACCGGCGGCAACGAGGATTCCGACACGCCGCTATGGCGGAGCGTGGACCGCATCGAACGATTCCTGGCGAAGAATGCCGACGCCGGACGCCATGCCGTCGTGGTCGTCGACGAGGCCCATTTGCTAGAAGGACAGGAGACGTTCGAGGCGATTCGCCTTCTTTCCAACTTCGAAACCGGTGGGCGTCCCAATCTGACGTTGGTCCTCTCGGGCCGGCCCG
Source organism: Planctomycetaceae bacterium (assembly GCA_003532715.1). Lineage (GTDB taxonomy): Bacteria > Planctomycetota > Planctomycetia > Pirellulales > Thermoguttaceae > UBA11386. The sequence goes on along the minus strand of DOEZ01000234.1, from coordinate 1,218 downwards.
GTCTACTGCCCATGCTCGACCGCAATCCGGCGCTCGAAGAACGCATGGCCGTCAAGGGAATGTTGCGACCGTTGACCGAAACCGAAACGGCCCAATACGTCGAGCATCGCCTGGTGCAAGCCGGCGCCGAGGGTCCCCTGTTCGACGTGGAGGCGTTCGAGGCGTTGCAGCAACTGACGCAAGGCGTCCCGCGACGCATCAACCGACTGTGCGATTTGGCATTGTTGGTCGGCTATGCCGAGCAGCAGGAGACCGTCGGCGTCTCGCTGCTCGAGAGCATCTCGGAGGAGCTGGCGACCGTCGCGCCCGAGTAGGATTCCTATCGGGCAGCGCTACTGTCTGATCGGGAAGACGTAATCCAACCCAAACCAATTGCCCGGCTTGGCGTCCGAATTTGGCTCGAGCATTTCGACTTCCAGCGTATTGTCGCCTTCTTTCAGATCGAACGGGCCCAGCTTCACCTGTTGCCAATGGAGCTTCGGCGAGTAGCTGTCGGTGACCGGGGACGCCTTCTGTCCGTTGACGGAGAACCTATACCGGCCATAATCGGGCGCCATGCATAGGTTGAGTTCGACCGTGTAGCTTCCGGCCTTCGGCACCGGAACGTGCAGAGTCAACCGGTCGCCCGGCTTCGAGCCGTGCCAGACCAGGTGCTCGGCACGCGAGCAGTTGGCTAGCCGCTGTTTCTCGACCGCACCGCCGGTCGCTTCGTGCCGGAGGTTTTCGCCTTCCAGCGGGTCGAGCATGTTCTCTCGAATTCCGAGGTCGCGCGGCGCGAGGTCCGCCTGGTCGATAATCGTCGGGCCGGGCGTTCCGGGCTTGGCGTACCAGTAGATGACGTGGGTCAGAGTCGGCTTGCAAGGCATCCAATGCCAAACCTCCTGGTCGAATTGGATCGACGTGCGATAGGGCAGGNNCCCGCCGCTACCGGGTCCGTCGACGCGAGTCTGCGCGTGATACGGACGCGTGAAAGGCCGGTTGTTTCCATAGGCATAGCCGTAATCGTCCTCCGTGCCGGTGCCGAACGTGCTCGGAAACGCTTCACCGTCGACCACGATCTTCTGGTCGCCCTCGCCCCACCAGATAAGCACCGGATTGGCGATCTGGTAGACCGTGCCGACGACCTTGCCTTCGCCTTCGGTCTTCAGAAAGTTCGTGTCGAAAGGCGGCCACGAGTCGCGAGTCAGCGTGCCCCATTGCGCGCGCAAATGATAGTCG
>DOEZ01000263.1 GCA_003532715.1 Planctomycetaceae bacterium | reverse complement strand
AACTCGACAAGCCACGCCGGCGCCTCGGCGATCAGCACCGATCCGGGCGAGTTCCCCCACTCGTATGCCTCGCCGCTCTTGTCATGGACCGAGGGAGGAACGACGACATATCCGCCGTCACCTCTGACGTCGATATTGAGACCGCCGAGCTTGGCCTTGTTCGTGACTGGGCGCCGGCCATCCCACTTGAAAAAGTAATGCACGCCGCCGCCGCCGGTTTGCTGTGATACGGTCTGCGGCAGCTCGCCGTGCTCGCGTTCGAGCCGTGCGAGATCGGCCAGGCCGAGGTTCTCGACATCGAGGACCCAACAGCCGCTCGCCGGGCCGGTGGCGATCGCGAGATTCAAATTCGGCTTGCTGAATAGCTTCTCAATCACGGCCGGATCAGTGCTTGCATCCTTGAACCCGTGCGGGCAAGCCGGCGCCTTGTTTTTGGCCTTGCAGGGGAAGACGGCGAAACCTGCCTTGGCCAGATCGAGCGCCGCACGCTTGACATTTGTGACATCCGTACCTATCATAAAAGCGACTCCTCGGGGAGTGAGAAACATGGAAGCGAGGCCGGTTCACAATCGCCAGCCTCGCTTCACTTCTTGGTCAGACGCCGGCCGGCATGACGGTCGCGATCCGGGTCCCGCCATTTGACGTTTCCTCGACTTGACAGAGATATTCCTTGCCGACGCACCGATCGAGATTGACGGTGGTTCCCGGCTTTAATGTCTCGCCAAGCAGACCGGCGAGCATCCGGCCGGCGGCATTTTTCGCCGTCGGCCTCGCGCCAGTAATGCGCGTCGCCTGTTCACCGACGTGATCGCCTTGGATCACGTCGAACACAAACTTCAGGCCGGCACCGTACTCGTCGTGCTCCGTCTGCTCAACAGTGACGAACCTAGTCTTGTAAAGGCCGGCGGGAACACCGCCGCCATGGGTAACTTCAAATTGCAGCGACATAACACACTCCCTGTAACAAAATGAGAAACGAAATCGCCGGCGACGTGTCGCCTGTCGTCATCGAACCGCCCTCCCGGCGCGAAAGCCGTCTTCGATCATGTCGCCCCACAACGTCCGCGTCTGTTGCGCGGTTCGCTCATACTCAACATCACTGCGGAGAAAAATTCCCAGCCGGTTCGCCACGACGCGCTGAAACGCACCGAAACTTTGCAGTGCCGACGCATCGACGTCGATGGTGTGCGTCGTGTCTGCGTCGTCGCTCTCACGAAACGCGACACGAAGCGGCGGCGTTCTGTCCTGGTCGTGTTCGATCTTGTCAATTCGCAGATTCATCTTTTCAACTCCTTTCACAAAAACAACGTCAGATTAGGGCGTGGTGGATGTCGAGCCTACTCAGCATCGCGCCCTCCAAGGTCGCCCCCGGTCTGTTCGCCGATCCACCGCTCCAGAACCGACGGGCTGTAGAGCACGCGCGAGCCAAGACGAATCGCGGGGATCGGCCCGCGGGGTTGAGTCAGCCCCCAAAGGGTCCGGGGCGATACCGACATCGCCCGGGCCGCCTCCACAGCCGACAGCAGGAGCTTGGGTGCGTCCGTCAACATACTCACTCCCCCTCCCGCTTCGGCGGGTTGCAGAGATCGACCTTGACGCCCATGTCCATCAGTCGTTGCCGTGCCTCGTCGGCGTCACACTGAAGATAGGCCGTCTCACTGTAGCGAACGCACCCGCGAGACAGCTTCAGCGGTGCAGGGGAAAGCCCGGTTTCGGCCCAAGCCCAAACCTTTCTGTCGGAAACGCCGCACAGAAGGGCAACCTCTCGCAACGTCAACAACTCGGCACCCTCGGGGATAGTGCTACTCTGCATCGGGCACCCCCTTCCCGCTGTCGGCCGCGAAGTCGAGAATATCGCGTCCCAAGACAAAACACTTGCGCCCGATTTTCCGAACGGGCAAGCCACGCCGCCGTGCCTCTCGCACGGCATGACTACCAAGCCCAAGCCGCCGGCGAATTTCGTCCAACGTGTACAATGCGTCGGACCGAATTTCGCCAAGGTCTTTCACAGATTCCATAATCGGTTTCACCGTTGTTCGCTCGCGGGCTGCACCATGCAAGCCGCATGACAAGATTGAAACCTGAAAGTGTGAAAGAATGAGACGCCCGCCAGTTCTTTCACAGAATGGCCGGGGTTTTTTCACAAGAACCCGTGTGAACCTCGGGCAAGAGGCACCGGAAAAAGATTCGATTCGGTGCTAGAGAATTCCTGTGAAAGAATTGATTCGTTCACATTCTTTCACGATTGCCGCTTCTTGGCGTCCGATTTCACCCGGCGGGCCGTATGCACCGAGACGCCGTGTTTTTCCACGATAGCGTCAACGGAAAGATTGTTCGCGAAGTCTTTCTCAATCCTCGCGTTTCGTTTCGCGATTGCCGGGTCCGCCTTGCGACCACCGCCACCCTTGCTCTTCTGCACGTCGCCGGCCGTTTCCTGCCCGCTGGCCGAGACGCAAGCCTCCAGAATCGTCCGCACACGTTCTGCCGCCGCTTGAAAGCAGGCGTTTTGCTCTCGCCAAGTTTCCTGGTCCGGGTGGTACTGTGGCAGTTCGGCAAGCTCCACGTCGATTGCGGCCGCCTCCGTCGGCGCGCCAGCTTCTCGTAACCACGCGGCCGCGCGCCTTGCGGACTCCGGCCAGGGATGACCCCAGGCGACGAAAGCGGACTCCAATGCGGGAAGATCGTCATCGCGTTTGCCGGCCTCCCATGCCTCGGCAAACGCCTCGTGGCTTTGCTCGGCTTGATCGTTGGCCCGAAGCCGGGCAAGCAAATCGTCGATCTCTCGAATGGCATTTTCCAGGGCCGGCCGGACCGACAAGAATTCAGAATGTTCCATTTTTCGCCTTTCGTTGACCGGGCCGGCTTGGGCCGACGCGCCACGAAAGGCAGAGAACGCGCCGGCCCAGGCCGCTTGGCCGGTTGCGTTGCAATCGCTTCCAGCCGTCCCGAAGACGGCATTTTACCGCAAATCGGCGAAAGATACACCTCCCTGATTGAATCCTTGGCCGCGGTCGCTAGAATGACGAAAAATCGGATCGCTTCTCGCAGAACCTCGATCCGGGAACCAGCCTTTGTGATGGGGGACACATGATGGGCGTTTCTTTTCGCTGCGGCGCGTGTCGGGCTATCTCGCAGTCGCCGGACGGTTTTCCTGGTGGTCACATTAGATGTTCACATTGCGGTAGGGTCAACAACGTACGGATTGGCGACCCAGTCCGTCGCCCTGACCATGATTCTCCTGATAATTCGACGAACATGGCAGAACATGGAGAGGAGGGGAGCATGTCGGCAGACCTGAATGCCGAGGAACTTCTGAAGCAGGGCGACTTGCTCTATGAGAGTGTCGGCGACTATGACGGGGCCATCGCTAAGTACACTGAAGCCATCCGGCTCGAACCAACGCTTGCCGTCGCGTACTGTCGGCGAGGAACAGCTCGCCGCTGCAAGGGCGAGTACGATCAGCTCCTCTCTGGCTCCACCACGGCAATCGCCACCCTCACTGCGGCCATCGCTGACTTCACCGAGGCCATCCGGCTCGAACCAACACTTGCCGCCGCATATTTCCAGCGGGGGAAGTCACACTGCTGCGGCAAGGATAAGTACGACAAGGCCATCGCCGATTTCACCCAAGCCATTCGGCTAAATCCGGATGACGCGGACGCCTATTATGAGCGTGGCTTTGTGTATTCTCGGAAGCTCGACTTCTACGAAGCCGTTGTAGACTGCACGAAAGCCATCCGGCTAAGACCAGATTGCGCCGCCGCTCATCGTCTCCGAGGTGAGGCGCACAGGTGGGAGGAAAAGTACGATGAAGCTATCGCCGACTTCACCGAGGCTATCGACTTGGAGCCAGATGAGGCAGACACGTATTGCCTCCGGAGCGATGTGTACACACTGAGCGGCCAGTACGACAAGACAGTCGCGGATCTCACCGAAGCCATCCGTCTGGAGCCAGATGATGCAGGGGCGTATCGCCTTCGGGGCGACGCAAACCAACTGAAAGGTGAGTACGACAAAGCGATCGCCGACTACAGCGAGGCTATCAGTCTCAAGGATAGATGCGCTCATGCGGCCAGAGGTGTGACATACAATCGAAAGGGCGAGTATGACAAAGCCATCGCTGATTTCACCGAGGCCATTCGGCTGGAACCAGCAGGCTATACAGATGCGTATCGCCTCCGTGGCATCGCGTACAGAGCAAAGGGTGAGTACGACAAAGCAATTGGCGAACTTACCGAGGCCATTCGCCTGAAACCAAATCGGGCGAAAGCGTATCACGATCGGGGCGACACGCACGAGCTCAAGGGCGACTTCGACAAAGCCATCGTCGACTTCACTGAAGTCATCCGGCTGGAGCCAGATGATATGAATGTGTATCGTCTTCGTGTGGAAATGCGGGAGTGGGAAAGCAAGTACGACAAGGCCATCGCCGACTTTGCTGGGAATACCGAGTTGAATCTGAACGATTCAGAAGCTTATTGCTCCCGCGGCATTGCCTACGCGCTAAAAGCTGAGTACTGCAAGGCCATCGAGGGCATCGCTAGGATCATGCGACCGGATCCACGTCTCACAAGTGCATATATAAGCCGGGCCTTGGTTTATGTGAAGAAGGGCAACTACGCCAAAGCAATTGCAGACTATAGCGAAGCACTTTGGCTGAAGCCAGATGACGTCGATGCTCATCGAATTCATGACGACTTGGAGAGAAATGGGCGCAAGTATGACCTGGCCATTGCCGACTTCGCCGAGGCCATTCGGCTAAAACGAGATTATGCAGAAGCATATTGTCTTCGGGGTATCGCGCAACAAATGAAGGGCAAATACAGTGACGCAATTGCCGATCTCACCGAAGCCATCCGGTTAGATCCAAATAATGTAGAAGCATATTGCCACCGAGGCCACTCACGCGAGATGAGGAGCGAGTACGCGAAAGCAGTTGTCGACTACACGAAAGCCATCCGTCTTGCTCCGCAAGAATCAAACCGGCATTTGCAGCGGGGTCAGGCCCTATTACAGCTCGGTGACTACGGCAGAGCCGTTGCCGACTTCACTGAGGCCATTCGCCTGAAGACGGGGTATGGTGAAGCCTACTACCAGCAAGGACTTGCCTATCGTCTGGCGGGCAAGCACGAAGATGCCATCGATAGTTTCGATAAGGCTTTCTCCTGCTTCCTCATCTCCTCCCCTTCGGAAAGTGCGTGGGCTCATTTTCGTCGGGGCCTCATCTGCTGTGAGATGGGCAATCACTACGATGCCATTAACGACTTTGACAAAGCCATTCGGCTCGCACCACAATCGGCGCAAGCGCATTGTGGCAGGGGCTACGCACATTTCGGCACAGGCGAATATGATGAAGCGATCGCCGATTACACGGAAGCCATCCGGCTCGATCCCAAGGATACTTGGGCCCATGCGGGCCGGAGCGCGGCCTACAATCGGAAGCATGAGTGGGACAGAGCAATCGCCGACAGTACTGTGGCCATTCAATTTGCCCAAAAGCCCGTTCAGTTAGGCAACAGCTACAGCAACAGGGGTTTTGCCTACCTCCAGAAAGGAAACTATGACAAAGCCATCGCTGATCTCACTAAGGTCATTCAGATCAATCGGGCAGACAGGACAGCATATCGCAATCGGGAGCGTGCATATTTGAAAAAGGGTGATTTCGAAAAGGCCACATTGTGGACTTTGAAGTAGCCGAGGAACTCACGCAGGACTCGCGATAGCAGGAGACTAGTGCGTTGTCAGCACTTGATCTTGGGTTGCCAACGTCGGAAAAACCGCGAAATCCAGTACTTGGCCGCATGCCACCCCCAATTCTAACCTTGACACGGCACTAGTGCCGTATCAACTTCTGGTTTTGGGACGGCCGAGGTCGACAGGCTTTGAGAATCCGACTTTCTGGCGAGCACGGCTACGCAAGAACTCAAGTGTGACGACTCACCAGGCGCAGAATAGTGCGTCGTTACTGTTGTGCAGACTCCTTATTTCCGATTACGCGCGACACCATCGCCCGTTCTTCCTCGCCGACGAATTGCTCTATTTTCGACAACCGAGACTTCAGTGCAACGCTATCTACCTGCAACACGTCACTCCGCCCTATGCATCTTCCTCATCATCGAACGGTCGAATGTCACTATATTCAGGCAGCAACAAGGCCAGTTCGACTGTCCACCCGCAATGCGGGCAGCGGTATCCGTAGTTGCTGTATTTCACCTTGCCGGGTTCGGCACGATGTGAGCATCGTGCGCAGGCAATATACAGATTCAGATCCACAAAATCGGCGTATGACAGCGTTTCCTTGGTGTCATAGTCCAGGCATTTCGGGCAGATTTGCGTGATGAATCCACCGCGAGATATCTGAACGACGATCATCGTTTCTCCATGGCAGCGTGACTTCATGCCCGTCGATATACGTAGTTGGAATAGTGGGAGCGACTCTTCGTTGCGTCTGCCAAGGGAATTGGAGCGATCAACGAAGCTCTGAAATGGCTTGGACTGTGCGGCTCTCGTTATCCGGCGAAGCCGATCCGTGAATTGCGTCTCCAATTGAATCAGGCTGCGATCCTGTTCGACCAGAGCCAACTTGTATTGCTCGGCCTGTTGTTGGTAGTCGGCGGCTTCCCGTGTGGCGATTGCCAATTGTTCCAAGAACTGGGCTTCCGTCGCGGTCGCGGCAAGTTTGTCTCGGACAACCTGTTGCTGCAAGTGCTCAATTTCTTCCTTCAAGGCAAGCGTGGCATCTTTGGGGGTTGGCAAGGGCCGAAATGGTCCTCGCTGGAAGTCTGGTTTCCGAAGGACTTCCCGGGCAAACCATTTTGCGGCCTCATACGCGCAAATCAACGCTTGTAGCGCGGTACGCGGATCACTTAGATGCTTGTGCGCCGCCGCATTGCCGAAACGTTGAGTGTGTTCGAGATGTTCCAAAACATGTCGTGGCACGATATCCTGCCTCCTCAACAGTCCGAGAACCGCATCGAACTCGTTGTCGCTGCAATCCATCCCGGCACGGCACGCGATTGAGCGCGCCATGCATTCGGCAACCTGGCGTGTCTTGATGAGGGACGTATTTGGATCGGAATATGCGTTCAATTCGGCTCTCAAAGCATACTCAACCAGCAAGGGGTGGTCGGTTCTCAGGAATTCAAAGTTCCTCGATTCAAGCTGCTTGTCCATTCGATCGCACCTATTGTGTCAGGAGTGACATTACTTCCCCGAAATGTCTTCGATCTATCCGTGTCGTCAATGTTTAATGCACGGAGCCTTAAAGCAGGTCGAGCAAGTCATCCATATCGTCTTCTCGATCCTCTGCAACCGACTCGGTTGGATACGTGGCCTGTCCCGCTTCGCGAATCGTCAACGCTCCACGTGAAGCCGCTGCCGTTATTTGCTCAACAGGCTCAAAGCCTCCATGACCAACGGTGCTGAGACAGACCCATTTCATTGCCCGTGTGATTCCAACGAATAGAACCCGCCGAATTCTCTCGATTCCCATTTTTCCGAAGGCCGACGGAACCAATCTGGGCAAAATGACGGTGTCGAAGGTGAGTCCCTTGGCGCTATGGTAAGGCATCAGCTTGGGCTTGTCCGTGGTGAAATCCAGTTCTTTGGGGTTCTCGACGTCGATTCCAGCTTCGATGAGGCCCTTCGCGTAGCCAAATGCCTGACGCTTCTGAGGAAACAAGACCGCCACACGCTCGCCTTTGGAAAGCCGCGTACGAACGATGTCAATCAGATGCCGTGTCTCGTCATCCGCGCTATCTGCGCGGTACAGCACGGGCGTCTCCCGTTCAGTCTGGTCGGTCCGGGCCTGTCGAATGAAGGCCTCTTGCTCCGCCGGCCCATCTATAAGGCGAGATGCCAGGTCTACAATGTATCCATGTCCAGATCCTGATAGGTCATTCCACCTAGATCTGTAGTGTCTTGACTGCTTAGTGCGTAATTGTTCTCGAAGAACTCCCAGACTGCACGGAGTCGCTGCTGGCCGTCGACTGCTTCGTACTTAAACGGGCTGCCCTTTGGTAGTTCACGCAGGTACAGCTTAGGAATGTCCATCCCACGATAAATGCTGTCCATGAGCAGTTGCTGTTGGCGTCTGCTCCAAACAGCATAGCGCTGGTATTCAGGCGTTGGATTGATCTCGTCCTTGTAGTGCAGAATACTTACAAGCGGCCAAGTCTCGTGGCTTCGGTCCATAGTATGGTTCCCGTAAATAGTAAATGGTACTTGTGTCTGTGGTTGCCTGTGACGTAGAAAAAGGGCTACTGGGTACTTTCGCCCGTTTGCCCACGTGCCGATATTGTAGTCTTTCTACCCTCGTTGATGGTAATGCGTCGGGCTTGGGTGTAGACGCACAGGTTGACGGCCGACTCGCGGCCCNNATCAGCTTTCCGAGGAGTTGGCCCAGGCCGAGGTGCAGCCGCATCGCCTCCTCGAAACTGATCGTGATGTTGATCGCCTTGGGCCACTCGCCCTCCTTCGGCGGACTGAAATGGTCGATCGTCGCCGTGCCGAAGGTCTTCTTCGTTTTGATTTCGTTGGGCATCTGATTCTTCTCCGATGGTCCCCCTACAAGAAGCAACAGGATGGGAGCAGGTCCTTCTCTCACACGCCACACTCATGCGCCTTTGACAACTGCGCGACCCTCTACCGCCAGATCCTTCAGGGCACGGTCAAGTCCAAGGCGAAAACGCCTGTTGATCGCATGAATCGAAATCCGGCACATTTCATTGGCTATCAGTAGCGATGTCGTTGCCTGTTCCATATCCGGTCCGAGTCGCGCGTTCACCGTCATGGGCTAGGGCGGAGAGGGTGGACTAGACTTCCGTGATCAGACTCACCGAGGTGAGAAGTCGTCGGAGAGGCCCATTCTCTTCTCTCTGGAAACAGAACACCTTGCCTCGGTGCAAGCTGGTTTGAAACATTGGACGTCCCATCACTCGTTATTCGGAAACCGAGACCGAGTTGGCTGGCTCAGTTGGCTCTGCTTCGCCTTCGGACTGGTATTCCATTTCTGACCAATAGTGGGACCCCACATCTCTGTGAGTGGTGATTCATCGACGTTCTCTGAATGGAAGTATACTGCCGTGAAGGGGGGATTGCGAGGGCGGTCGTTTCACGAAGAGTGCTGCGGCTTGATGTCGCGGTGGAGGGAGCCCGAACGCACGTTGGCGGCTTGCTCTACCCTTCAGAGACTTTTCAATCTTGACCGGGCAGAGGGTCAATCATCGGCGAAAAACTTGTCGGCCGTGTTACAAATGTCTTGTCCCAGGCGTAATAGCATTCAGGACCCGTCGATTTGTTTGCACGAGTCCTGAAAGCATGGTGTCTGCCCTGGGGCGGCCAGGATGAACCAACAGGATATTGGAGGATTAGTGATGTCTAGCTTTTTCAGCAGTCTGACTTCGGTGCTCGAGAAATGGGGCCTTCCTTGGCAAGCTGATGTGGATAACAGAATCGTCCGACTCAGTATTTCCGGCCAGAATGCCTTCTACAATCTTTGTTTCTACATTGATGAGAGTCACCGCTTATTACAGCTGTTCACCCTTGTCCCTATCGTCATCCCCGAAGGTTGCCGTCCTGCAATTGCGGAGACCATTGCACGAATTAACTGGGGGTTGCCGGTCGGCCGGTTCGAAATGCACCATGAAGACGGCGAGCTGCGGTTCCAGCTTGGGTTCCTGGTAGACGGAGATGAGCTGAACACGAAGATGGTCAGCAGCTTTCTCGGTGCTAGCTTGACTTATGTGGATAAGTACATATCGGCGATCCACGGTGTCGTGTATGCCAACGAGTTGCCGAGCGATGCCATCAATGCGGTGGAATGCGGTCCGCGATAGACACAATCGATTCTGGATTCATACAAATTTGAGGGCGATCATTGCCGCCGAGGTGCGGAAAGCACGTTATCCGTTCTTCAACCCTTACTCTCGTGACCCCAGGGCGATTGTACCAGAAGTCATTTGCCGAGCAGGACTTCGGCGAGGTAATCTTTGTCGAGCGCGGCAAGGAGGCGTTTGCTTTTCGCGCCGACCTTTCGCGTGTGGTTGTTCTTCAGCAGTTTCAGAGCCACGCGGCGCAGGCTGCTGAAGTTGGCATCCGCGTGTTCCTTGCGAATCCGAGACTGATCTTCCTGAAAGGTCACGTCGAGTTGCCAGTGCAGGCAGTTCTCGATGACCCAGTGGCTTACCGCCCGACCGGACTGCGTCTCGGTGATCCGCACCGGAACGAAGCTTGGCGCGGCAACCGAAGGTCGCGAGCGACGGCAAAGTTCATCTCGCGTCATGGCTTTCGGAGTTGGTCCCGAGCCGCCGGCTCGACGTGGTCTGGGTTCGGGGGACCGATTCGGCTTTTCTCGCTTTGGTCGTGCTCGAACTCAAAATTCGCTTCCACCAGTAGAAGCTCGATTCCGAGATACCTTCGGTGCGGCAGAACTTCGCGATGCTCAATCCTCCGCGGGCGTGCCTTTCGAACACGGCCCGCCAGTAATTCCGCTTCACCTCGCTTTTCCCCTTGGCCATGGCCATTCCTCCGGGAAATCGTGCTCACGCACCACGCGAGTGAGTCTACCAACCGCCGCAAGGATGTCGTTCAGAGGACGGTAACCTTTTCGTTGTGGTATCCGTTGATGCGTCGGGACGCATCGAACAGTTCGATTAGTACATGTCTTCCGGGCTGGGGCCGGCCGGGGTCTTCTCTTCCTTCGTAATCTCGGCCACCAGGGCGTCGCTGGTCAGCAACAACTTCGCGACGCGCGAGGCATTTTGCAGGGCGGTGCGGGTGACCTTGGTCGGGTCGATCACGCCCGCCGCGACCATGTCCTCGTAGACGCCGGTCGCCGCGTTGTAGCCGAAGTTACCCTTGCCATCGGCGACCTTTTCGCAAACGATGCGGCCGTCCTGGCCCGCGTTCGCCGCGATTTGCGTCAACGGAGCGCGGCACGCGCGGAGGATGATCTTGTAGCCGACTTCCTCGTCGGTGGCCAATCCCTCGGGCTTGACCGCAGCCGAGGCACGCAGCAGGGCGACGCCGCCGCCCGGCAAAATGCCTTCCTCGACGGCCGCGCGGATGGCGTGCAGGGCGTCCTCGACGCGG
>DOEZ01000543.1 GCA_003532715.1 Planctomycetaceae bacterium | reverse complement strand
CCGATCATCTGCCCGTCGGCGAGGTGCAGGGTGTATTCCCGGTCGCCCCAACGCTGCGTCGAGTGGATCGAATGCTCGCCGCGGGGCAGGCCCGACCAAAGCACGCGCCGGCGGTCGAGGTGGATACCGTGCATCCGGCTGATATATTCGAGCACGGCCAGCGCCGTCGGTCCATAGTCGGCCTTGGCGTGCGTCACGTCGTCCGGTTCGCCGGTGAACGGGTCGTACTGCTGGCGGAAGCGGCAAGTCTTCCCCACGGTGCGAAGGAAGACGTCGCCGAGCAATGTCACTTCGGCCCAGTGGCCGTAGTTCTCCAGAGCACGAATGGCACGTTGATAGGTGAGCCCCTGCGGCTGGCCCGACCAGTTGTTGTCGCGGACATTCTTGAACAGCGGGTCGTTGGCGGCGATCGAGGGCAAGGGCAGCGGCGTCCAGAACTCGCTCGGGTTCAGCAGGTGATGGCGGATGAACTCGTCGGCCATTTTCTGCGTGAACACGCCGTACCACATGCACCGAAGGTTGTTGTGCAACAGCACGTCCATGAAGCGGCCGTCCCGGTCACGATCGAAACAGGCGTGCTTTTCGGGACGCCAGAGCGACGCGATCAGGCGACGCTGGACCTCGTCGGCCTTTTCACCCCACTCATGCTCGCGCCCGTTGCCCAGTTCGGCCGAAATCTCGGCCAGCGCGCGGCGGCCCGCGTAGGACCAGGCCATGACGTCCATCGACTGAAACGGCACACGTGCGTCGGCGGGCAGCGGACGGTCGGTTCGCCCGGGCGTCGGTGCTTCGTCCCATGGCCAATTGGCCGGAGCGCTGCCCCAGCGGGCACTGTTGTCCTCGCCGTTGTCGTAGACGCACCATAGTTCCAGAATGCCGTCGCCGTTCGAGTCGCGGGTCCGCCATAGGTAGGCGTCGTGCGCGGCCAGTGCGTGGCATAAACGCTCCAGATATTTCCTGTCGCGGCCCATGAGATGATAGACGTCGATCGCGGGCGCCGGGAAGCAATAGCCCGAAAACGCCGCGAAAACCGCCGTCACTCGCAACTCGGGTTCGTAAACCCCGCCGATGCGAGCGCTGGCGCCCGGCTTGTCCCAGCCCGCTGCCCGGGTCGCTTCGGTCCCGACGATGACGCCCGGCAACCGTCCGTCCTCGCGCTGGCAGTCCATGAAGATGGTCTGGTTGTTGACCGCGACATCCAGGTTGCGTTTGCCGTACATGGCGCCGCCCATCGGTTGCGTTTCGATCCAGACGTTCGTATAACCGCCGCCTTCGACGAGCGTCCTTGTCTTGCCCGTGAAAGTAACGATGTTGCCTCGTTCGACTTTCTCGGCTGCGTCGTAGAGTCGCTGGAGGGCTGCATCCGTCGACTTCATCATGACGCCGACCCGCGGTAACGTGTCCGAGGCGGTCGCGGCTGCCGACACGCCAAGAAGAAACCATGCGGCGCTCGCCGCTGCAATCCGAATCATGGCAGTCCTCGTCCAAACTCGTCAACGATAAAGGGGACACTCAACGGTCCGCTTGCTGTTCGTCCGTCGCGACTCGTGTCGAAAACACACGGGCGATATCTTCTTGCCTCAAGACTCACTCGAACCGTCCGACAACATGAAGCTTACCTTGCATCGCCGGCGGCAAGACGATCGTGTCGCCCGATTCGACCGGTACGGCAGCGTCGTTCACCGTTGCCGACACCAGCGGCGAGCCGTCGCCCGAACGCAACCGCATGCGAATCTCCTTGGGTCGAACGGCCATCTTTCCCAGGACTCCGTCGACCGTAACGGACTGGCCGTCCTCGGCCACCTGAAGCGTCAGGTCGATTTCGCCGCCGAAATAGGTGAGAATGCGGGTAGCGTCGGCGCGGTTGCCCGGCCGGAGCCACTCCCGCGGAATCGCTTGCAAGAGCCAAAGCGATTGCGCCGAGCCGTCAAGTCCGCCGTACTCCCGCACGAACATATTCCGCACGGCAAGCCACCGTTCGGTGTCGCCCGGCGCGCAGGCCGGAACGCCGTCCATCGACTCGGCGCCCACTCGAAAGTCCTGGTGGATCGCGAAGGCGAAGTTGTGCGCGAACCACTCGAAGAACCGCGGCAGATCGTCGCGGGCCAGAAACAACGGCGCCCCAACCGGCCACATCGTCTCGTACTCGACGTAATGCCGCCACAGATAGTGCCGCGGCGCGGCCGGGTCGGAGACATCGACCAGGTTTCGGTCGGAATTGTCCGACTTGGCCGTGCCGGTGAAGTAGTATCCCTCGCCGCGCGGCAGGCCCGCATCGAGAAAAGCCAGTGCCTGATCCACCAGTTCGTCGTGCGGATCGAACGCTCCCCAAGCTCCAGCACGAACCGCGCTGTACCCGGTGTAGGTCCAGTCGGGTTTGGCCCAATCGAGTTCCTGGACCAGCCGCGGCACGTAAGGAATCGTCGTGCCGTCATCCAACGGCAGCGGACGGGCCCGATCGCGCGCCTCGGCATAACGATCGCGCAGACATTGACGATAGGCGTTCATCTCGCCTGCCATTTCCTCGGCCCGGGGATGTTTGATTTCGCGAAGGAGGCGAACGACCTCGGTCTGCGCGACGACGCAGTAGGCGTCGTTGAAAATCGTGTTGCCGGCCAGCCAGTCGTGGGCCGAGGCGGCGGGCAGCAGGCCCCAATGCGCCACGCGCCGGCCGTCCACCTCGCGCATCGTGCGTCGGCGTTGCGCGGCAATCCAATCGAACGCCTCGACCATCACGTCCAGCGGCGACGGGTCACCAGCGTTGAGCCACGCGTCGTCTCGCGTGATCCGGTAATGCGACGCCAGCGCCCAGAGGTTCAAGGCATGGCTAAGCACGAGCGGATTGGCCGTCCAACCGCGATAGATGCCCAAGAAGCCGGGCACACTGGCATAGCCCTCGCCTTCGAGTACGTCGCCGCCGCCCATCTGCGTGCGATTCAATCCGCCGACGTCGTCGGTTCGCATGTCGATGATGCTCTGGAGAAGGCGTCGGTTGAGCCAGGTCAGGCCCCGCATATCGAAAACGGGCAACGATTTGGCTCCGCTGACCGGCCAGTACTTCTCGTAAAGATTCGGACTCGTCTTGTACATCCAGACTTGGGTCGTGTGTTCGCGATAGGCCACCTGTTGAGCCATCTGGCCGACGAGCGCGGCAAGGTAATCGTTGACGAACGGATCGGGAGTGCGGATTTGGCCCGGGACGTTTCGGGACAAACTGTCCCAGTACTGGCGGACTTCCTTGAACACTTCGTTGCTGTCGACGGCGGCTGTCTTATCGGCCGTGGTCCGATCGACAACGCCGAAGGGAATCAAGAGTCGCAGTTCGGCCTCTTCGCCGGGGGCCAGCGCGACGGCCCACTCCACGACGTTCTTTGCCGTCCCCTTAACGCCATCCACTCCCTTCAGCTCGGCGTGGACCTTGAAATCGCCTTTCTCCGGCGCCGGCAAAACGAACCGAACTCCGTCGCCAATGATCCCATAGGGTGGTTCAAAACGATACTCGATAGGATCCGCAATCTCGGGAAACTGCCGGCACTTGTAGCCAAAAGCAACCTTCTTAGTGTCGCCGAAATGCATCCAAAGATGGCCGGTCTTATGCGACGCGCCCATGTTGCGCACGCGAAAAACCGCGTGGGTCACGAGCGTGTCGCCCGGTTTCGGCTCGGGCCACGGCTCCATGGGCCGATCCAAGAGTTTGGCGAACACCGTCTCATGCCAAAGCAAGTCGCCGTCGCGCGTCTCGACGTGGGGAATGGGAAGCCGGCCCTGTTCGAGCCATCGGCGAATACTTGGGTCGAGCGTCCCCGTGCGATCCACGAGCCGCATCGTCTCGCCGAAGCCGAACGATACGTGGAGTAGATGCTTGCCCAGCGGGGCCATTTCGTCGCGGATGACCTTGAAGTCGTAAAACTCCAGCGGGCCGAAGACCAGCGAGCCGTCCCACGTCACACCGGTCTGGAACTGATAGCCCGGCACGCCGACGTGTTGAACGGCCCGAGTCATCGGCGTCCAACACCGCCGAGCTTGTTCGATCGTCCATTCGCCCCGTTCGGTCGTATCCGCCCGAACGCCATGTACCACACCTATTCCCATCGCCGCGACGCACAAAAGCACGGCACAACGCCGAAGCCCGATTTCCTGAAGTAGGACCCGACTCATAACACACAATCCTCCACTCTACACATGGTTGTCCTCGGCCAGACGACGACAGATACGCTCAACTTGTTCCCCCGAGGCCGCGTCATTCCGTCATTCTCCCTTACGCGATTCCTTGGCAGTGTATCTGGACAATCCATCGTCGATCAACTTCAGCAGACCAAAGGGATCGGCCGGATAGCGGGTTTTCCATTCGGCGCGAACGTCGCGCAGTTCCTTAACCGCTCGATCGAGGCCTTCACGGTCGGGCAGGCCGTCGATCGCGATGTTTCGATTCAACAGGGTCGCGTTCACGTCCACTTCGGCCGCCAACCGGTAGATTTGCGCGAACAGAACCAGGTCCTCGAACTGGCGAACGAGAAACTCGCGGTCCGTCGAGTCGAGCGACGCACCGACAACTTTGACCTGTTCGAGGAGTTGCTCGGCGGTGCGCTGGGCCTCGGCCTTCTCGGCCAGAATAGCCCGCGGCCCGGGCGTCCGATGCCCCACCGGCGTCGGCCAGCCCGCGAATGCCGCCATTCCACGTTTTCGGGCGTGCATCGCCGCCGTCGGAAACGGCGTGTCGGCAGGCGACGTCATGTACTCGTCCCAGCCCCACAACGGGTAATGCCACGGCGCTCGCACGACCGACTGCGCTGCGAAGTAGTTGCGGCCCATGTTGAAGATGCCTCGGTTCACCTCCTCGACTTTCAGGAACACGGGCACGAGCGCCTCGGCCGATTCGCTAAACTGCTCGACGAGGAACTCCTTCGCGGCTTGTTCACGCGTGACGCCGGGATCCCGTGCCCGGCGGCAGAAGAAATGGGCGTTCAATCGTCCAAGCGTGTCCGTGCATGATACTTGGAGGCACTGATTCTCGTATGGTGGATATTCTTTTTGATACCGGGGCAGGATGTTGCCGTGGGGGCTCCAGTGGTCGTGCGCCGTACTCACCCGCCCGTTGACGCTTTCGACGCCGAGTCGCCGAGCTTCTTCGATATCTCTCTCGTACTGGCTCAAGGCGCTGGTGGGCACGTAGTTGCGCCCCCAATACTCGCCGTTCAGATCAAAATGAACGCAAACCGGATTCGTCTTCGCCGCCTCACGGAGATGTTCGTTGAAGGGAAGCACCAAGGAATAGTCGCCGATGACATTGTCGCCCGAAATGATGATGTCGGGCCGCTTTTTTGCTGCATCGAGGATCGCCTGGAGCGTTTGCGTGTTGCCGGCCGCCGTGTGCAGGTCGAGCGTCATCTTCCAGCCATGCTTCCGGCATGCGTCATAGATCGTCGCCACCAACCGCTCGATAATCTCCGCCGTCGAGATCGGTTGATGCGCAAGCCGGAAGATCTGAACGTTGGCGCATTCCATGATCCAGACCTCGATGCCGTCGATTTCGGGCGCCAGCGAATGCAATTCGTCCAATTGCCCCGCGATGAAAGCGTACATGGCGTCGCCCGCCATGTCGGGCTCGCCGTGGCTGTTGAGCAGCTCGGGCGCGACTTGTCGTAAACGCTTCAAGTCGGGCATCATCAGAGCTTGGTACACGTACCAGAACTCCACCCCCGCTTCCGAGGTCATCTTGGCCGACCGCCGCAGGCTCGCCTGGACCTGGAGGGCCGTGTCGCGCTCGCCCGCTTCGAGAAAATCGGCCGGTCGTCCGGGATAGGTCCACGGCGTCGGAAACCCGCATATTTCCCCATAACTCCAGTACACCAGCCGCTCGACGTCGTGCGTCTTGGCGAAGTCAATCACGCGCCGCCAATGGTTCTCGTTGCCGAAGTCGGTTGAAAGGGCCAGTTTCAACTTCCGCTCGCCGGCAGGCGGATGATCCGATTCCGCGACTGCGGAAGAAGGCGCAAGAAGCAAGAAGACTATAAGAAACCAGGCGAATCGCATGATTGACAGTCATTGTGTAAGGAGGAATTCTTGGAGAGACTGTGTCCCCTTTTTCGTTGACTCACCAGAATCGCCAATACAGATACACCCAACCGACAATGTAGATCGACCACCACAACAGCGGACGCTGATACCATGGTCGCTCGGCGCCTTCATCGTACCGCATCAACGCCGAGGGCGTCCAGTGGAAGGGCCGCCACTGGCTTTCCGCGGGGGGCAACGTCAGGATCGAAACCAGGACAATGCCCGACATGGTGATAGCCTGGGCGATGGCCGCAAGGTAGAGCCAGTGGAGATGAAGACCGACCCACGGCGCGCCGAGCGCCACGACCAAGGTAATCACGGAGCCGCCGATGAGGCCAAACAGCGCGCCGGCGTAATTGGTTCGCTTCCAAAGCAACCCGAGCAACATCACCGAGATGAACGGCGTCGCCAGATAGGTCACGCCATTCTGGAAATAGCGGAACACACCGCCGAAATGCGCGACCGACGGAGCGACTAGCGCCGCGAGAACCAGCGACACGACCGACGCCACTCGCCCGATCCAGACGAGCCGCGAGTCGGCCGCGTCGGGACGAATGAGCCGTCGATACACGTCCAGGCTGAAAATGGTCGCCGTGGAGTTGGCCAGCGAACTAACCGTGGACATCACGGCCGCGAGGAATCCGGCCAAAACAATGCCGCGCAGTCCCCAGTCGGGCGCTAGGTAGCGCAAGGCGAACGGAAATGCCTCGTCCGGGTCTTGTAGAGGCGAGGCCGCGTTCATCACGTAGATCCAATGATAGACGATCAGGCCGAGGAAACAGGTCACCAAGGGCCGGAGCAGATTGATTACCCCCGCCCACCAAATGCCCATCAGGCCGTCCCAGGTCGAGCGAGCGCCCAAAATCCGCTGCACCATAACCTGGTTGCCGGCCGAGTAGAAAATGAACACGCCGAACGTGGCCAGCACGATGCCGGGAAACGGCGCCGCCGGATCGTCGGCCGGACGGTACAGGTGAAACCGGTCCGGACTGGCCGCCTCCATCGCGGCCCAGCCGCCGGGCACTTTCCCCAACGCGATGAAGAACAGCACCACGCCCCCGCCGACCAGCATCAGGCATTGAAGGGCATCCGTCCAGATGACCGACGCGAGGCCGCCTTTGGTCGTGTAGACGGCCACAAGCACGACCATGCCCCACAAGACCGCGTAGAAGTCCCAGCCCGTTAGCGCCGACAACGCCAGGCTCCCGCTGTAAAGCACCGGCACGAGAAATACGAACACGTAGGCCGCCAGCATCACCCAACTGTAGATGTCGGCGCACAACGGGCCGAACCGGCGCGCGAGAAACTCGGGGACCGTGGTGATGCGGCTGCGCAGCCAGATAGGAACGAACACCACGGTCAGCAGGCCGTAGATGGGGACGAGCCACCATTCCCAGTTGGCGATGGACATGCCGTACTTGTACGTGGCGCCGACCGTGCCGACAATCTGCTCGCTCGACACGCTCGTCGAGACGAAGGCCGCCCCGATGATGTACCACGGGAGTCGCCCCGACGCCAGGAAATATCCGCGCACCGATTTCTCCTGGTTCCGCCCCGCCCACAATCCCACCGCGACCACCGCGCACATCGAGGTCAGGATGATGCCGACGTCCAAGGAACTGAGCGAGAAGTTCATCGTCTATTCAAGGATTGCCGCGGCAACCTTCCCATAGGCCTTGATGATGTCGTCCACGTCCTGGTCCGTGAGAACGGACGCGACGCACATGAGCACCGTGCGGCCGAGCAGGTCGTCCAGACGGGGACACGCGCCTTTGGCGTACGAGACGTTCGCCGAGTCGCGGTTTTCCGCGAGGTCCCATGGCGAAACGGCCGAGACGCCGCGTTTGTTGACGAGGCTGGCCACGTTGTAATAGATGTGCAGGCCCCATTGGTCCATGTGGACCGGATAGAAGCCACCCTTGTCCGCGACGATGCCCTCGGCCCGAAGCGCCTCGACGAACTTCACCGATTGTGCGCGCGTCGGGAAGACGGTCATGAGGAACGAGCCGCCGTCGCCCGCGGGGTCTAGCACCTCGCGAAACGTCAATACGCCGCTTAGCGCCTGCTTTATTCTGTTTTTGGCGGAGCGCATCGCTCCGACAATGCGATCGAGCTTTCGGAGTTGCACGCGTGCCACGGCCCCGGTCAGTTCGCTCATCCGGCAGCCGATACCCCAGAGCTGAGACGTCGGATCATCGAAGATCAGCCGGCCGGCCTCACTGCGAGGATAACCCAGGTCATGCACCGCGAAGGCGCGCTGGTAGAGGTGCGGGTCGTTGGTGACGACCATGCCGCCCTCGCCCGAAGTCATGTGCTTGTTCATCTGGAACGAAAAGATCGCCATGTCGCCCAGCGAACCGGCTTTGACGCCGTGCTGACTCGCGCCGCAGGCTTGGGCGCAGTCCTCGACAACCCGAAGATCATGCCGCCTGGCCAGTTCGACGATGTCGTTGATGCGGCCGATCACGCCGCCCATGTGGACGACCAGGATCGCCTTGGTGCGAGGGGTGATTTTCCTCGCCGCGTCGTCTGGATCCATGTTGAACGAGTCATCACAATCCACGAGGATCGGGATCGCGCCGCTCCGGACGACCGCGCCGACCGTGGCGACCCAGAAATAACCGGGAATGAGGACCTCGTCGCCGGGACCGACGCCCAGCGCTCCAAGCGCCACCTGCAACGCGGCCGTGCCGCTACTGACGGCCAGCGCGTACTTCGTCCCGATGTAGGCGGCAAACTCGTGTTCGAGCTTGGACACCTCGTCCTGCAAATCCAGCCCATAATACCGGAACAGAGTCTTCGATTTGCAGACCCTCACAACGGCGTCGATCTCTTCATGGTCCATGAAGTGCGCGCCACACCACTCCTGGGGCAGCGGTTTGGTTCGCACGGGACCTCCACCTTCCAACGCCAACTTTTCACTCATGGTCATTCTTCCGATACGACAATTACCGTGATTCACTCAGAAATGTCGCGATTTTGTCACAGACGTCGGCGACGGCCTTCTCGAAATACCCCCTGCCGGCCTCCGCGCTCGCGTAACGCGGATCACTGTCGCGCGGAACCTCGCGGGCCGGTTTCGAGGCCGGGGTGAAACCCGGACCGTCCACGATGGAGAATTCAGGATACCTCAGCGTCACATCGCGCGGCGGTAGCGTGGCCACGTCCACGGACGCCTCGTTGTAGTACATCAGCAGCGATGCCTCCATGAGATCCGCGTGGCCGATCGCTCCCGCGGCCAAAGCCTCGTCGGGGAACGAAACGGAATAATCCACCAGCGCCGGCGTCGTGTGGCTCAACTCGATACAGAGCCGCCGCAAGACCGCGTTGTGGTTGACGGCGCCGTGGCCATTGACGATATAGACGTATTGGTATCCCTGATTGATCAGACAACGGACCTCCGCCGCCACGACCAGCGCAAAGACCTCTTCCGAAATGTAATGGCTGTTCCACTGTCGCGACGGAAAGTCCATGCCGACGATGTACTCGCCCGGTTGGAATCCGAGTGAGACCAGCGTGTCCGGGTCGCGCTCGCGCTCCGTGCCAAGGAACAACGTGGGTCGGACCACTCCGCGACGAAGTCTCTTGCAGCATGCATGAGCGACATAGGTGGCGCTGATCGGGTCCGTGCCCAAAGGCATGTGCGGCCCGTGGTACTCCAAGGGCGCCAGCGGAAAAAGAATCAACGGACACTGGTCCCTGCGGTCTCGGAGCTGGCCGGGCCGCATCCACTCATAGCGCGTTTCGAACTCGCCGTCCGCATGCGGGTCGAGCATTGCGGTCTCCTCCTTAGTTCTTGTTGCGGAATGCGGTGTAACAGGTAGGGTGGGGNNGGGCGATTGCAGCGAGTTTTTCCGTCGAATTCATGGTTTTCCGACAAGGCTCGCTGCAATCGCCCCACCTTACGGTTGTTTCCGCACAGAAACTCCTTATCGTTCGCGTCTACCGATTTCCTCGCGGGCAATGCGGCGCCAGGTCGCGACATTTTCCGGCCCGTTAGCCAAGGTGTGGTGGACGTTCGCGGGCCATTCGCCGCCGCCTCTCGCTTGAGTACATCGTTTCACCAGGCCGGATGGCCGTCTATCCGTTCGGTGAGCTCCTCCGCTTCGCGGCGGCCATCGTCGCTCGACGCGCCAATGCGGAAAAGCCCTTAGCTACATCGATGTAGCATTGTACCAGACAGATCCGGGTTCGCAAGCGATAATCAAAAAAATCCTTCGGGGGGTTCGTAATTAGGGCATGCCGCTTTCAGGCAGTCATCGGATCACCGGCGGCGCGGAGTATCTCATGGTCGCGGGGCGATCGGTCGGACCTGGACGGCATTTCGCGTTGAAACCGTCCACGTTTACGAGTAAGCTTGAGGTTTTGGCTTTGTTGCGAGGTTTTGCCGGATGTCCAAGCAGGAGCGTGGCGTGACGCTCAAAGATGTCGCCCGCGAGGCTTGCGTCGCGGTGACGACCGCCGGAAAAGTGCTGGCCAATCGTGCGAGCGAGTTTCGCATCAGCCGGCAGACAGCCCAACGCGTCCACGAGGTTGCCGAGCGGATGGGTTATGTTCCGAGCCACGCGGCTCGCTTGCTTCGATCGAACAAGTCAGGACTGATCGCCGTTTTCTTTGCCGACGCCACCGACCCGATCACGGCCGGCATTCTTCACTCCATTCTGAAGAACTTGCCCGCTCACGGTTATTTCCCGATCGTCACCGTCGAACAAGAAGGGCTGAATGAGGCGCGCGCGACGTGGCAACGAAATCGTGTCGAGGGCGTCATCCTCTGCGGCGACAGCCCCCAGGTGCGACCATCGCTGTTGGCCAACCTCGGACGCGATGGAATCGTGTCGCTGATGGCCGGGAACTATCGCCTCCCCGCGAAAACTCCCAAGTCGTTCGCGAGGACCGCCACGGTGCGCGTCGACGACCGAGCTGGGATCGAACTTGCCATTCGTCACCTGGTTGAACAACGCCGCCGCCGAATCGCTTACATTTCGGGGCCGGCCACGTCGTTCGACGCGGTCGAAAGGCGAAATGCTTACGAAGAACTCATTCGCGAACGTCATGCCCCGATCTTCGCCGACAACCTCGGTGACGAGAGGTATTGGAACCGGGGATATCTGGGCGCCATGCAACTGCTGGAGAAGCACAAACCTCGCGTCGATGCCGTCATGGCCTACGACGATCCGGTCGCGATGGGCGCGATCAAATACTTTTCCGACAACGGGGTTCGCGTCCCTGAAGACATCGCGGTCGTGGGTTTTGACAATCAGCCCGAGGCCGAGTACTCGATTCCATCGCTGACCAGTATCCATCAGCCGGTGGACGAGATTGGCCGCAAGAGCGTGGAACTGATGAAGCGAATGCTCCAACAGCAAGCCAAGCCGGAGCATCTACTCGTAAGCCCCCGACTGATGGCTCGCGGCAGCACCATTAAAGGTTAGAGCCCGGTTCGCGCGCGGAACGCGATTTCACCATCGGCTCCCG